>JAEZGP010000261.1 GCA_023437285.1 Actinomycetes bacterium
CGCCGGCGCCGACCGGGACGCGGGCGTGCGCCGCGCGGCGGTGCAGGCACTCGCGGCCGCGGGCGGACCCACGCCCCTGCTGCGCGACACGCTGCGTCACCAGCTCGGCGAGGATGCCGATACGGGCACCAGGGTGGCCGCCCTGCGCGCCTACGTGACGGCGTTCCCGGCCGAGCCGGACACGACCGCCCTGCTCGTCGAGCGGGTTCGGGCGGCTCACGACTCCCGGGTGCGTACGGAGGCCGTGCACCTGCTGGTGGAACGCGGCACGGACCTGGCGGCCGTGGCGTCGTTGCTGGCCGTACGCGTCGAGCGCGAGGCGGTCGCCGAGACCAGGCAGGTGGTGCTCACGCAGCTGCTGCCGCTCATTTCCGGCGACCTGCGGCGGGATCTGCTGCTGCGCGTGGTGGACAACGACGGCGACCCGAAGGTGCGCGCCAGCGCGCTGACGGCGCTGGTTCCGGCCGTGGAGGCCGACGCCGCCGTGCTCCAGCGGATGCTCGACCGGGCCCGCGCCGACCCCGACGCGCAGATCCGGCTCATCGCGGTGCGCTGCCTGCGCACCGTGGCCGCCGACGTGGCGGCCGTGCGTTCACTCCTGCGTGAACGGCTCCGCGTCGAGCGTGACGTGGCCGTGTTCGAGGAACTCGTCGAGGCCCTCCTCAAGCTGCCCAGCCGGCCGTACGCGGCGCTGAAGTCCCGGCTGACCCGCGACGACCCTCCCGGTGTGCGGCGGTGCGCGGTACGGGCGCTGGCCCGGCTGCCCGCCAGCGAGGACATCCGTACGCAGTTGCTCGCGCAGGCCCGCGCCGACCTCGACGTGGACGTGGTGGCCGAGGCGGTCGAGGGCCTGGTGACCCGGTTCGGTCCCGGCCCGCTCGTGCGCGATGTGCTCATCGAGCGCGCCGACGACGGTGAGCGGCCCATGCGCGCGCTGGCCATGCGGTGCCTGGGCGCCCACTTCGGCGGGGAGGACGGCGTGTCCCGGCTGCTGCGCGAGCACGCGGAGTCCGACCGGGACGTCCAGGTCCGGATCGCGGCGATGCGCGCGCTGTGTGGGCACCCCGGGCCTGGCCCGACGGTGCGCGATGTGCTCACGACGCTCACCGGGCACGCCGATCCGCGGGTGAGCGTCGCGGCGGTACGACTCCTGGGCAGCCTCTTCGGCGGTGACGACGTGGCCCGGCGGGTCATCGCCGACCGCGCCGCCACCGCCGGCACGACCGACCTGCGGGCGGCCGCCGGGCAGGTGCTCACGTGGTTGCCCGGCGCCTCACCCACCGACCTGCCGGACCTTTCACCGTCGTGATGATCGACCGTCCTATCCGGACCGAATGAATCGACAGACTTAAGGATTCACGTGAACGCGACCCTAGGAACCGTTAACCTCGAACGGTGACTGCCCACACACGCGACGTTCTCGTCTACGGCGCCGGGGTCAGCGGGCTCACTACGGGCATCCGGCTGGCCGAGCGCGGCCACCGGGTGACCGTGCTCGCCCCCGAAACCACGCAGACCTCGTCGTACGCGGCCGGGGCACTCTGGGGACCCGTACTGACCACGGACGAGCGCGTGCTGCGCTGGAGCGGCGTGACCCTGGCGGAACTCGACCGCATCCGCGCGGAGGCGGGGGAGTTCCTCTCCGGCATCCGTCAGGTCACCGGCGTGGAGGCGGCCAAGACGCCCACCGACCCGCCGGTCTATCTCAACCAGCTGACCGACTTTGCCATGCTGGCCCCCGCCGACCTGCCCGAGGAGTACGTCTGCGGCTGGCGCTACACCGCGCCGATGCTCGACATGCCCGTCTACCTTCGCTACCTCGACGACCGGCTGCGCAAGATTGGCGGGCGGGTCGAGCAGCGGGCCGTGGCCTCACTGCGCGATTTCCCGCCGCCGTGGACCGTCGCGGTCAATTGCACCGGCTCGGCCGCGAAGGAGCTGGTGCCCGACGCTGACATCGAACCGGTGCGCGGCATGCTGGTGGTTGTGGAGAACCCCGGCATCGACGAGTTTTTCGCGGCCGCCGTGGAACACGACGTGGTCGACATGACGTACCTGCTGCCGCACGGGGACCGGGTGGTCCTCGGCGGCCTGGCGGAGCGGGAGGTCGACCGGGACCCGGCCGAGCCGCGTCCCTCGGACGAGGACATCGCGCAGGCGATCATCGACCGGTGCGTGGCGATCGAGCCGAAGCTCGCCGGCGCCAAGGTGATCGACCGCCGCGTCGGCTGGCGCCCCACCCGCAGCTCGATCCGGCTGGAGTGCGAGGACCTCGGCGACCGGTGGCTGATCCACAACTACGGCCATGGCGGTGGCGGCGTGAGCGTGTCGTGGGGCTGCGCCGACGAGGTGGCCACGATCGTCGACCGGATCGCCCGGCGCCCGGCCGGGTGACCGGCGGAGCCGGGCATGGGAAGGGCGCCGGGGTGAGAATGGACCGGTGCGCGCACGGCCGATCTCTCCCGGGGCACTGGAGGCCGAACTCGGCGATTGGATCGCCGGGCACGCGTCGGGAGCGTGGCTGCGGGTGGGCATCGACGGCGCGCCGCCGGCCCGCCCGGACGCCCTCGCCGACGTCGTGGCGGAGCGGGTACGCCTCCTCGGGCGGCCCGTGCTGCGCGTCCGAGCGTCGGACTACCTGCGACCCGCCTCGCTGCGCTTCGAGCGGGGCCGGACGAACGCGGACGCGTACTACGAAGACTGGCTCGACTACGCGGCGCTCAACCGGGAGGCGCTGACCCCCTTGTCGGCGGGCGGCTCGGGCCTGGTCCGCGTCGTGCATCGCGAACCCGACACCGACCGGGCCAGCCGGGCGCCCCGCGTCGCGCTGCCGCCGGGCGGCGTCCTTATTCTCAGCGGCGCCCTGCTGCTCGGCGCGGGGCTCGCGCTCGATCTGGTCGTGCACGTGGCGGTGTCGGCGGCTGCCCTGGCCAGGCGTATGCCCGCCGATCTCGCGTGGACGAGTCCCGCTTACGAGCGATACTCCGCTGAGGTTAGTCCGACTCTCCAGGCGGACTGCGTTGTAATGCTCGACGATCCGCGTCATCCTGCCATACTGGACCGGAACGGCACTACGTGATAAGTCGGATGATCAATAGCCGAATGCCCAATTGACTGGCGGCGTTGGCTACTTCAGGATGATCAACCGTCCACATCAGACTTTTCGAGAACAGAGATGCGCATGGTCACCAATGATGACACCTCCGCCGATGTGGATCCATCGGCGCGGGTCCTGCTGGCCGAGAACGAGGCCGACCGTGGTTTGATCTTAGATGGCGTGAGTGACGCGGAAACGCGCCGCGTGCGTGACGAGCTCATTCCCGTCTACGACGAGATCGGCTTTCACGCGCGGCAGGCGTGGAAGTCGGCGCCCGCCGTCTACGACGGCCACACCCTGAAGATCCTCGGTCATCCGGTCATGGAGGACTGGGAGGACCCCTACATGGCGGCGCTGGCGACCGTGGCCGCGAGCAACGGCGGGCAGGTCCTCGAGGTCGGCTTCGGCCTGGGTATCTCGGCCGGCTACATCGCGCAGAGCGCGGGCGTCACCCGGCACATCATCATCGAGGCCAACGCGGACGTCGCGGAGCGGGCCCGGCAGTTCGGGGCCGGCGTCACCACCCACCCCACAGATGTCCTCGAAGGGTTGTGGGAAGAGGTCATCGACGAGGTTCCGGACGGCTCGCTCGACGGCATCCTCTTCGACGCCTATCCACTCGACCAGTCCGAGGTCATGAACCAGGCTCATTTCGCGGCTACGGCCTACCGGAAGCTGCGTCCCGGCGGCCGCTTCACCTATTTCTCGGACGAGATCAGCGGCTTCCGGGCAGAGCATTTCGATGCTCTTGTCGCGGCAGGGTTCCGCCCCGAGAACATCGATTATGAGATCGTGAACGTCACTCCGCCAGAGGACTGCCAGTACTGGAAGAGCGACACGATCATCGCGCCCATTCTCACCAAGTAGCGAGGCGCATCCACTCATCTGAAGGGCTTTCCGGCCGCCGTCCGTACGGATTCACGGGACATGAATTCTTGTC
>JAEZGP010000262.1 GCA_023437285.1 Actinomycetes bacterium
CCCCGCGGCCTCACCCCGGTTGGGGCAGCTCAGCCGTACGCCCGGCACCGGCGTGGCGCCGCGCGGGTGCGGGTCCCAGACCACCGGGGTGCGCCCCGTCGTCTCGGACAGCAGCCGGCGCACCGCGGCCAGCCCGGTCACGCCCCGCCCGTAGTCACTGACCAGGACGGCCGACGCGGCGCGCAGCGCCGACGACGCCCGGGCCGGCAGGTCGCCGTAGGTGCCCACGGCCACGCCCCGGTCGAGCCGCAGCAGCGGGTGCTGGCCCGACCGCAGGCGGATCTTCTCGGCGGTCGTCCCGTCGTACCCGATGGGCAGCAGCTCGACCCCCGCGGCCGAGAGCAGCGCGCGGACCTGCTGGCCCGCGGCGTCGGCGCCGACCGCGCCGATGAGGACCACCTCGGCGCCGTCGTGGGCGAGGAAGCTCGCCGCGAGACCCGCGCCGCCGGCCCGCTCCACACTGGACAGTTCCGTGAGAACCGGCACCGGCGCGTCCGGGCACAGCCGGTCGGCGACGCCGGTGACGTCCCGGTCCAGCAGCACGTCCCCGACCACCACGATAGGGCCGCTCACAGCGGCTCCCCGGCGAGATGAAGATGCCGGCGGGCCGGCCGCCGCCCCATGCCGAGGACCGCCTCCACCTGCCGGCACAACAGGTGTACGCACATGAGATGCAGCTCCTGCACCGTCTGCGGCTCGGGGCTGCGTACGGCCAGCGCGTCCTCGCAGACGTCCGCGAGCGGGTTCGGCGCGGGCCCGGTCACGGCCCAGGTGTGCACCCCGATGGCCTGCGCGGCGTCGGCGGCGGCCACCAGGTTCGGGCTGGCTCCCGACGTGGAGAACAGGACGAGGACGTCGCCGCGCCGGCCGTGCGCGCGCACCTGCCGCGCGAAGACCTCCTCGAAGCCGTAGTCGTTGGCGATCGCCGTGAGGCTCGAGGTCTCCGCGTTGAGGGCGATCGCCGAGAAGGGCCGGCGATCCTCGGCCAGCTTGCCGACCAGCTCGGCGGCCAGGTGCTGCGCCTCGGCGGCGCTGCCGCCGTTGCCAGCCGTCAACAGCCGCCCGCCGCCGGTCAGCACGCCCGCGAGCGCGCGTCCCCACGTCGCCAACCGCTGCGCCTCGTCGCCGAAGTCGTCGAGCGCGCGGGCCAGCGAGCGCACGTGCCGGTCCGTCAGTTCGTCGATCATGAGGACACCTTCTCCTGGGGGGTACGGGCGTGCAGCAGGGCCGCGTAGACGTTGGCCATGTGGGCCGCCGTGGCCGGCCACGAGTAGTGCGTACGGGCCCGGTCCAGCGCCGCCCGGCCGTAGCGGCGCCGCATCGGCGCGTCCGTCAGCAGCTCGCGCAGGGCCTGCGTGAGCCCGGCGACGTCGCCCGGCGGCACCTGACGGCCCGTGACGCCGTCCAGGACGGTGTCCTGCAGACCACCCACCGCGTACGTGACGACTGGTACGCCGCACGCCATCGCCTCCAGCGGGGTCAGCCCGAACGGCTCGTACCAGGGCGAGCAGGCGACCACGTCGGCCGAGCGGTACCAGGCCGGCATGTCGGCCGGCGCGATCGGCCCGACCAGCCGCACCCGGTCGGCGATGCCGAGCCGCTGCGCGAGGTCCGCCAGCCGCTGCCCCTCCGGGTCGGCGGCCGCCCCCTCCGGCGGCCCGCCCACGATCACCAACTCCACGTCGCCGAGCCCGTACACCGCCCGGATCAGGTCGTCGTAGCCCTTGCGGGGCACCAGCCGGCCCACGGTCACCACCCGGTGCACGCCCGGCGTGCGCGGCGCGGCCGGCCCCTCGGGCGTGAACCGGTACGTGTTCACCCCGGATGGCACGACCTCCACGCTGTCGAGCGGTACGCCCATGGCGGCCAGCTCGGCGACCTCGTCGCGGCACTGGGCGACCACCCGGTCCACGGCGTTGCCCAACTGCGTCTCCACCGCGCAGCGCAGCGGCGGGCTGGTGTCGTCGCCCTGCTGGTAGCGCCGCTTCACCACGCCCAGCGCGTGGTAGGTGAGCGCCGTCGGGACGCGATGGCTGGCCGTCGCCTCGATGGCCGCCATGCCGCTCATCCAGAAGTGCGCGTGGACCAGGTCGGGCGGGCCGGCGTCGCCGGACCAGCGCCGCGCCACCCACCGCCCGAACGGCCGCATGTACCCGAACAGCTCGTCCTTGTGCAGCGCGACGGCCGGGCCGGCCGGCACGTGCACCACGTCGTACCCGTCGGCGCGTACGCATTCCGGCAGGCGCGGGTCGTCCCGGCGGGTGTACACCTCGACCTGGTGACCCTGGCGGACGAGCGCGGCGGCCAGCTCGGCCACGTGCAGGTTCTGCCCGCCCGCGTCGACCCCGCCGAGGGCGGCGAGTGGGCTGGCGTGCTCAGAGATCATGCCGATTCTCATGACTGGCCTCCTGCGGAGAGGACGGCCGCCGCGGTCTCGGTGGCGGTGACGTCGGCGAGGAGCCGGTCCCAGTCCGCCAGGAACCGGGGCAGGCCGTAACGCAGGGCCGCCGCCCGGCGCGCGATCGACCCCGCCCGGCGGGCGGCGTCGTGGTCCTCCAGGTAGTACTGCGCCGCGTCGCGCAGTTCCGCCACGTTCGTACTGACGACCCCGGCGCGCGCGGGCACGGCCATGGCGACCTCGGTGGTCGCCAGCGCGACGATGGGGCATCCCATGTGCATCGCCTCGATGAGCGACAGGCCCAGCGAGGTCCACCGGGTCAGGTGCAGGTACACCCGGCGGCGGGCCACGAACCCGTGCATGACGTGCTGGTCGGGGTCCTCGTACGTGCGCACGTTCGGCCCGGCCAGGCCGTTCACGCCGATGCCGAATACGTCTACGGGGGCGATGTCGGTGAACCGGCCGATGAGGTCCGTGCCGGTGACCCGGCCGCGCCGGACCGGCTCGTTCGTGACCACCGCGAGGCGGCCCACGTCGCCGGTCCAGTGCGCGTCCGGCTCCGCGACGCCGTGCTCGATCACCGTCGTACGGGTCGACCCGCAGTCCCAGAACAGGTCGTTGAAGTGGGTGACGTGCACGATCGTCACGTCGTCGCGGTCGGCCAGCGGGTGACGGGTGTCCGGCACGTCGCCGCGCGGCGTGTTGTGCTCGACATAGATCATCGGCACGGAGCGGCCCAGCCACAGGCGGGCCAGGTCCTCCTCCTCGGGGCGTTGCAGCACGACCACGTCGACGTGTTCGTTGCGCAGGTCGTCCGGGCTGACCTCGATGGCGTTGTCGGGCCACAGGTAGGTGCGCGGCCGCCCGCGTCCCAGCGGCCCACGGTCGGGCAGCGTCGGCACCAGGTACTCGTGGGCGCCGGAGACGAACGCCGTACTCCACGCCGCGTGCACATGCCAGGTCAGAATCCGCACGTCAACTCCTCAATGGCTGAGACAACCGCCGCAGGCTCCACATGGGACAGACAGGGGTGGCCCGGCACCGGGCACACGGTGGCGCGCGTGCCCCGGCACGGTGCCCGCGCGTCGCCGAGCCGCACCACCGGCACGCCGTACGGGGCCCACCGCGCGTACGGCACGGTCGGCGCGAACAGGCTGACCACCGGCGTACCCACGGCCGCCGCCAGGTGCGCCGGCCCGGTGTTGCCGACCACGACGGCCCGCGCGCCGGCCAGTACGGCCGCCAGTTCGGGCAGCGGGGTCCGCCCGCCGAGGTCGACGCCGTCGCTGCCCGCCACCCGGGCGGTCAGCACCGTCTCGTCGGGTGCCCCGGTGACAAGTACCCGCCAGCCCGCGGCCCGCAGCGCGGTCACGAACGCCGCGCACAGGTCCGGCGGGCACGCCCGCGCGGGCACGCTCGCGCCGGGGTGCACCACGACGTAGGGCTCCCCGCCCGTCAGCTCCGCCACGTCGGGCAGCGGGCCGCGCAGTCGCAGCCGCCCGTCATCGCCGGGCGGAAGCTCAAACCCAGCCGCGCGGGCCAGGCCCAGCGCGCGTTCGGCCTCCGGCACGTCCAGGTCGTCGCGGACCCGCACGTCGAGCAGCGACCCCGGGTAGTCCACGCTGATGGCCGACACGCGGCCCACCCCGGCCAGCCGCAGCAGCAGCGCGGTCGGCAACGCCGACTGGTGGTACGACGTGACGATGAGCGCCTCGTCGACGGCCGCCGCGCGCAGCTGCTTGACGAGCAGCTCCACGGACTCCTCCGTGACCGGCGGCGGCTGCGGGTCGATCCACGGCGCCGTCCACTCGATCAGCTCGTCCACGCCCGGCAACAGCTGCGCGGCCGTCCGTCCCCGGGGTCCACACAGGAGGGTCACCCGCGCGGCACCGGCGGCGACCGCCCGGATCGCCGGGCCGGTCACCAGCACGTCGCCCGCCGAGTCCGACCGCACGACCAGGACGTGCCCCGCCGGTACCCGCGTCGCGCCGCCGTCGCTCTCCTCGCGTGCCTCGGCCCCGGGCGAGCGCTGCGCCACGATCCACTCCGCGGCCCCGACCAGGTCCGCGACCACCGTCGGCGCGGCCGCGATCTCCTCAGCCCCCGTCACCGGCGTCGGCACGAGGACGCTCGCCGCGCCGGCCGCGTGCGCCGCCCCCACGTCGGCCCCGATGTCGCCGACGATCACGCAGCGGGCCGGGTCGACGCCCAACTGCGCGGCCGCCGCGAACACCAGGCCCGGTCGCGGCTTGCGGCACGCGCAGCCGTCCTCGGCGGCGTGCCGGCAGAACTGCCACGCCTCGAACGGGCCGAGCAGCTCCTCGATGCGGGCCCGCACGGCGTGCATCTGCGCCTCCGTGAACAGCCCGCGCGCCAGGCCCGACTGGTTGGTGACCACCCCGAGCCGGTACCCGGCCGCCCGCAACCGGTCCAGCGCCTCCCGCGCTCCCGGCCGCGGCCGCACCAGCGCCGGATCGCCGTTGTAGGGCACGTCCTCGACCAGCGTGCCGTCCCGGTCGAACAGCACAGCGTCGAACCGCCGCGCGCTCACCGCCCCGCCCCCGCGCGGCCGGCACGCGGTCCAGCGTCGGCCGTCGGCCGCCGTCCGACCGTTGCCGTCATTTCCGTCGGCATCCGCCGCACGTCGCGGTGGGCATACCAGCCGCGCAGCCAGTACGCCACGGCCACCGGCGGGATCGCCGCGCTGGTCAGCACCATCGTCGCCACCTCGCCCGGCGTGCGCGGGCCGGGGGCGATGCGCCGGGCCGCGAACTCGGCCGTCAGCGCCAGCCAGGCCGCCCCGGCGAGCAGGGCCGTCGTCCGGTGC
>JAEZGP010000263.1 GCA_023437285.1 Actinomycetes bacterium
GGCTCCGAGCGTGCCGAGCCCCAGCGTGCCGGCCGCCAGTACGCTGCGCCGGGACGCGCCCTGCGCGCAGCCGGCAGCTTCATGCGCGCAGCCGGCAGCTACTTGCGCGCAGCCGGCAGCTTCTTGCGCGCAGCCGGCAGCTTCGGGTGTGTTCATGTCGATCTCCAAGTCAGAATGTGCGGGCGGCCGTGGTGAACAACCACGACGACGAGGTCAGCCACCGGACGACGAGGCCCTTGGCGGCGGCGCCGCCGAGGACCCGACCGTGCCCAGTTGGCTGAGGCGCTGCCGGTGGAGGCGCTGGACAGGGCGAGCATCCTGGGGGTGCACGTCCCGCGGAACAGACACCTGATCAACGAGGGAACGAGGGTGCGGGTGTCGTGGGCCTGCCCGGCGGTGGGTCCGGGGTGCCAGCGGGTCGGGGCGGGTCGTGAGTCCCGTGTGCGCTCGCGCGGAGGGGGGCAGCACCGTTCGATGACGTATTTATGAGGATAAATCATCTAAAAGCGGTCGTACGTGACATGGTTTTGCGGCCCGCGTGACCACTGAGACCGGTGTGACGACGGTGATCGATCCGCTCGGGCAGTGATCTCCGCCTCAGCGCCGGTCCCGGACGCACACTTCCGCACGACAAGAAACTACGGTGAAATTAACTTGTAAACAGAGGATCTGCGGTGGAGTGAGGGCGAATGGCGGACGTTAAGCTCGATTACCCAGGCGGTCCGCTGCCGCTGCCGGTGCACGAGGCGAGCGACGGGCCGGACGGCCTGGACATCGGGAAGGTGCTCAAGGAAACCGGGTACGTCACGTACGACCCCGGCTTCATGAACACGTCGTCCTGCGCCTCGGCGATCACCTACATCGACGGTGACGCCGGCATCCTGCGCTACCGCGGGTACCCGATCGAGCAACTGGCGCAGCAGTCCTCGTTCCTTGAAGTGTCCTACCTGCTCATCTACGGCGAACTGCCCACGCGCGCCCAACTGGACACCTTCACCGAGCAGATCAGCATCCACACGCTGCTGCACGAGGACATGCGGCGCTTCTTCGACGGCTTCCGCCACGACGCGCACCCGATGCCGGTGCTGTCGTCGGCGGTCAGCGCGTTGTCCACCTTCTACCAGGACAGCCTCGACCCCTTCGACCCCGCGCAGGTCGAGATCTCCACCATCCGGCTGCTGGCCAAGGCGCCGACCGTCGCGGCGTCCGCGTACAAGCGCTCCATCGGGCAGCCCTACATGTACCCCGACAACACGCTGGGTTACGTGGAGAACTTCCTGCGCATGACCTTCGGCGTACCGTCGGTCGAGTACCCGGTGGACCCCGTCGTCGCCAAGGCGCTCGACATGCTGTTCATCCTGCACGCCGACCACGAGCAGAACTGCTCCACGTCGACCGTACGCATGGTGGGCTCCTCGCACGCCAACCTGTACGCCTCGGTGTCCAGCGGCATCCACGCTCTGTCCGGCCCGCTGCACGGCGGCGCCAACGAGGCCGTCCTGGAGATGCTCGCCGGCATCGCGGCCGACGGCGGCGACGTCAAGTCCTTCGTGGAGCGTGTGAAGCGCAAGGAGCAGGGCGTCAAGCTCATGGGCTTCGGCCACCGGGTCTACAAGAACTACGACCCGCGCGCGGCGATCGTCAAGAAGGCGGCCCGCGACGTACTCGAGCGCATGGACAAGCCCGACCCGCTGCTCGACCTGGCCATGGAGCTGGAGGAGATCGCCCTTGCCGACGACTTCTTCGTCTCCCGCAAGCTGTACCCGAACGTCGACTTCTACACGGGCCTGATCTACAAGGCGATGGGCTTCCCGACGAAGATGTTCACCGTGCTGTTCGCGCTAGGCCGCCTGCCCGGCTGGATCGCCCAGTGGCGCGAGATGATCGAGGACCCCACGAGCAAGATCAACCGTCCCCGCCAGGTCTACACGGGCGCCCCCAACCGCGACTTCACCCACATCGCCGACCGCTGACCCCCACGCCCTCACCCACCCGCGCGCACCCACCCTGCCTGTCCTGCCCTGCCGCCTGTTTGGACGGTTACGCGTGTAACTCCGCCCGGAATTAAGCCCGTAACCGTCCAAACAGGCGAGCGTCCGCGCACGCGCCTCACAACGCGCGTGTGTCCGCGTCGGGTCCGGTTGCTGTTTGGACGGTTACGCGTGTAATTCCGCCCGGGATTAAGCCCGTAACTGTCCAAACAGCTGAGCGTGCGCGCGCGCACCTCACAACGCGCGTGTGCCCGCGCCGGGTTCGGCCGCTGTTTGGACAGTTGCGCGTGTAATTCCCGCTCGGGATTTGGCGCGTAACTGTCCAAACAGTGCTTCGGCGGCCAGGTGGTGGGTCGCGGGGCGGGTGGGACGGGGCGGGGGAAAGGGCGACGACCGGATAGAGTCGGCGACACCGCGTACGGGTCGACAGCTAGGCGGTGTGTGCCGTGACGGTGACGCTGAGGTGGGGGGCCGCCACCGACATCGGTCGGGTCCGCCAGAACAACGAGGACAGCCTCGTCGCCGAGGCTCCGGTCTTCGTCGTGGCCGACGGCATGGGCGGCCGGGCCCGCGGGGACGAGGCGAGCCGGCTGGCCGCCGCCGAGTTCGGCCGGCTGGCCGGCGGGGACGGGCCGACGACCGACGCGGTCCTGGGTGCGGTGACCCGCGCCAACGATGCCATCCTGGCCGCCGCCCGCAGTACCGAAAGCGGCGCTGGCATGGGTACCACGCTGGTGGGCCTCGTCCTCGTGGAGGAGTCCGGCGACCAGCGGTGGTGTGCCGTCAACATCGGTGACAGCCGGCTCTACCGCTGGGCCAGCGGGGAGTTGGAGCAGTTGACCGTCGACCACTCCGAGGTGCAGGAACTCGTCGACGCCGGCATCCTCGGCGAGGCGCAGCGGGCGGCGCACCCGCGCCGCAACGTCGTCACCCGCGCGCTGGGGACCGTACCGGCGCCGGTGGCGGACTGCTGGCTGTTGCATCCCGTACCGGGGGAGCGGTTCCTGCTGTGCTCCGACGGGCTCACCGGGCACCTCGACGACACCCAGATCGGGGCGTACCTGGCCAGTGACCTCTCGCCGGACGGCGCGGCCCGCCGACTCGTGGCCGCGGCCGTCGAGGCCGGCGGCCGGTGACCGGGTGCGGGCCCCGTGTCCACCTGCGCTGGCGTGGCGTCCTCGACGTGGCGGGGTCGCCCGTTGCCCGCCGCGCCGTCGTCGCGCACGGTGAGGTCACACGTCACCCTCGCCGCGCGCGCGACACCGACGACGAGGGGCAGAGCGCCGCCCGTACGGTCACCGGCGTCGGGTCCGGTGAGCACGACGCGGGCCGTGTCGACGAAGCCGCGCTCCAGCCAGGTCGTCACCCCCACCGCCGACACCTGCTCGCGGTGGCCGCCCGCGAGGTGCACGGTAGCGGTGACGTGACCGCGTACCAGCAGGGTGGCGTGCGAGCCGATCCAGCTCACCAGGCCGAAGTCCGGCAGGCCGGCCATGCCGTGCCCGGCGAACGCCTCGATCAGCTCCGGCAGGCCGGCCCCGCTGCGTACGACCGGCCACAGCGCGCCCACCAGCGCGGCGTCGGGCTCGGCGCGCACCAGGACCACGGTCCGCTCGCCCACCACGACGGTGAGGCCCGCGCCACTGTACGTGATCGCGTCCGCACTCACCCCTGGCCGCCCGCGCCAATGCCACGGGGGTTCGTCGACGCACCCGGGTCGTGGTCGACGTGCGCGCTGCCGTGCACGTCGAC
>JAEZGP010000327.1 GCA_023437285.1 Actinomycetes bacterium
GCCAGGCCACGTCCGGTACGCAGGATTCACGGCCCCGCACACCGCTTGGGGCGCGCCGCGCAACGGGCGCGCGGTGCTCAACGTGGCCGTGCCGGGGACCGATCCGGCCGCGCCCTGGCGCCTTGCACATACCCGGATTGACCATCCCGGCGGCTTCACGGCCCACTCTGCCGCCCTCGACGGCATCCACGAGGTGCGGCTCGACGACGACGGGTTCGCCGTCGGCGGCACGCTGACCGCCCGTACTCGACGAGTGTGACGGTGTTTCTGCCAGGCGTGGTCACGCACCGGCTCGGATGGGGGTAGCAGGTTTCCCGTCATGATTTATCTCGGCGATGGTGGGGGCCTCACCGCGGCGGTAATAAGACGGCGCCGCGCGGTCACCACCAGCGCGGCGGCGGGGCCATCACCGCCGGTCGGTGACCACGCAGGTGCTCAGGTAGCCCAGGACCGGTTCGTAGTCGGCCAGCATCACGGGCCCGCGCTCGCGGGCAAGGGCCGCGCCGAGCGCCCACCACACCCCGGTCGTGGGCATACCGGCTGGCGCCACGCGGGCCGACGCGGGCAGCCCGCCGGGCCCGCACGCCGCTGCGAGCGTCGCGTTGACGATGACGGTCCGCGCCGCCGCGCCGGCGACCTCCTCGCGCAGCGCGTCCGCCACCTCGCCGGGGGCCACGCGCGGCCGCTGCCGCAGCCCGTCCACGATGGGCACCGAGCCGCCGTTCGCCTCCCACAGCAGCGCGACGCCCGTGTGCCCGTCCGGCACCGGGGTGGCTGGCGGCGCGTCGTAGGGGAGCGTCGCCTGCTCCATGATCAGCAGCAGCGCGCGCGGACAGCCGCCCGTTCGCGCGTACTCGGAAATGATTTTGAGGCCCGTGAACGGGGCCGCCGTGCCCTGGTCGCAGACCGCGAACGCCATGCTGTTGCCGGGGCAGAGGTGGCTGAGGTACGCCGCCGTGGCCCGGCCCGGGGTCACGTCGGGCATGGCGTGGGCGAGCACGATGAGGTCCACCGAGCGGTCGTCGCCGAGCACCGGCCCGAGCAGCGCCTCGGCCATCTCCCCGTAGGAATGCCCGCGGTCCAGGACGTCCGTGCGCAGGTTCAGGCCCGCGGGCCGGACCAGATCACTGAGGTACGCGCGCAGGCGCTCGCGGTGCGCGGGGTCGGCACCGATCGCGGCCTGCCCGGCGAAGGCGCGCCGGGCGACGGCGCGCAGCGTGAGCCCGCCGGGGGAGTGCCTGAGAACCCCACCGGCGGTCCAGATCCCGGTCACGTCGCTGGCAGCACGTTGGCCACGACGTAGTCGGCTAACGTGGCGACGGTCGTGAAGTGCTCCCGGTCGAGGTCCTCCACGCTCACCTCGATCTCCAGGAACTCCTCCAGTTCGAGCATCAGCTCCAGGCCCCGCGTGGAGTTCATGCCCAGCTCGTCGAGGAGCGCGGTGTCCGCCGACGCGCCCGGCGCGGGCGCCTTGAGCACCTTCGGCAGCAGGTCACAGATCGCGTCGATGACGCGCTGGCGCATGGCCGGGTCGAGCTGCGTGGTGGTTTCCATGGCGGAGCTCCTTTCTTCAGTGGGTAAGGACCATCGCGGAGAACGTGGCGCCGCGCCCCGAACCCGCGGCGGCGATCAGGTAGTGCCCGCCCGGGCGGAGCAGGCCCGCGGCCTGGGCGGTGATGTAGTTGACAAACGCGTCGGCGCAGAACATGTGGCCCGTGACGGGCACGTTGTCGAGCAGCACCTTCTCGCTGGGGTAGCCGATGCGCCGGCACAGTTTCGACCAGACCACCGCGTTGACGTTGTGCGGCAGCATCACGTCGATCTGGTCGAGGCTCAGCCCGGCCTCGGCGACGGCGGCGTCGATCGCGTCGGCGAGGCTCGAGTGGTACTCGCGCTGGAAGCGGGCCGCCGTGTCCTCGTGGTCGCCGTCGAACTCGCCGCGCAGGTTCACCGCGTAGGCGAGCATCCGGTCGCGGGGCCCGTCCGCGCTGACCAGGCACGCGGCCGAGCCCTCGCTGAACACGGACGTCTCCGGCACCAATCGTGCCTCGTGCGTGAAGGTTTTCTCGCCGGTGAGCACGAGGGCCCGGGCATCCGGGTCGGGGTCGGCGGCGAGCAGCCGCCCGGCCACGTCGAGGGCCAGCAGGCCCGACGCGCACGCCTGGTGGGTCACCGTGAAGCTGCTGGCGCGGTCGAGCCCGAACCGGTCGCGCACCTGGTGCAGCGGGTTGTGCGGGTACGGGGACACGACCGGGAACGTGCGCGCGTGGATCACGTAGCGCACCTGGTCCTCGCGGCCGGCCAGCGCGGTGAGGTTGGCGACGGCGGTGCACAGCAGGTCCGCCAGGTCGCCCTGCGGCTGCTGGCGGATCTCGGCGAGGCGGTGGTAGCGGCGGAACAGCTTGAGCTGCATGGTCGTCAGGCCCAGCTCGTCGGCGAGCGACTCGATCGGCACCCGCCGCTCGGGCAGGTGCACGGCGACGGCCTCGATCGCGGTCACCGTACGGACCCGGCGGGTTGGTCCCACATCCGCAGCGTCACGTCCTGCATGGTGCGCAGCAGGGACTCGGCGTCGTCCA
>JAEZGP010000362.1 GCA_023437285.1 Actinomycetes bacterium
GCCCGGCGTCGCGTGGGCGGCGGTGGGCGGGGCGCCGGGGCGGCCGGCGGCCACGTGACCAGGGCCGTGGTGGCCCAGGGTGTGCATCGCCCAGATGCCGAGTGCTGTACAGGACAGCAGCAGGAAGCGGGCCACCCGCTCGCCGAACGCCGCCGCCACGACCACCGGTCCACGCTAGCCCACACCCGCCGCCCAGCCGATCACCCGACGGGGTGTCCCGACAGTGGCGCCACCATCCGGGGGTGCCGCCCATCCAGGGGTGCCGCCCATCCGGGGGTGCCGCCCATCCGGGGGTGCCGCCGCACCATGATCGCCGTACCCGGCCCGGATACGCAGCCCTGTGCACGTTGATCACGGTTTCGGGTACAAACCGAGCGGCCAGCTACGCCCTCGTACCGCTCCTCGCGATCAACACGCACACCGCGCACCCCAACGCACGTTGATCACGAGTACAGGTACAAACCGAGCGGCCAACTACGCCCTCGTACCGCTCCTCGCGATCAACACGCACACCACCACACCCCAGCGCACGTTGATCACGAGTACAGGTACAAACCGAGCGGCCAACTACACCCTCATACCGCTCCTCGCGATCAACACGCACGCCACCGCACCCCCGCGCACGTTGATCGCGAGTTCAGGTACGAACCGAGTGGCCAGCTCGCGATCAACACGCACGCCGCGCGCCCCGGCGGGCGGGCGGCAGCGGTGCGGTGGCAGCTCCGGCCCGCTGGCAGCCGCGCACGTCGCGCGCCGCGACGCACGCTTCACGCGGAGACGGTCAGCGTAGGGCCGCTTCCAGGGCGTACCGCTCGTGGTCGATGAGGCGCAGGTCGCGCATCGGGCGGCGCAGGTGACCCTTGTGGACGATCCTGACGAACGCGGGCTCCCCGGCGGCCGCCATGCGGCGGATGCCCTCGACGTGGTCGATGATCCGGGCTCGGATGGCGCTGACGAGGCGGTGGCGGTCGCGGGGGATGAGACCGTACGCGTTGGCGAACAGGCGCAGCCGGCGGGGGCGGTCGGGGCTGTGCCAGCCGAGGGTCACCGAGTCGTTGTCGGAGAACAGCGGTACCCAGGTCCAGGCCGCGTACGCGACGTCGTAGATGCGCGCGCCGGGCGAGGCGAGGTCGAAGTCGATGAGCGCGATGGTGTCGTCGGGGCGCCAGATGACGTTGTGTGGGGCGGCGTCGTGGTGGCAGATGACCTCGGTGCCGGGGGGCGGGGGACCGAAGGAGCGCCACACCGCCCCGGGGGGCGGGCGGAACCCGTACTGGGCGTCGTGGAAGCGGCGCAGCATCGTCGCGACGGCGACGAGGGCCTCATCGGTGACCCAGTGGGGTTGCAGCGGGTACGCGCCGCACTCGCCCTCCAGGTAGGACAGCACCTCGCGGCCGCGCTCGTCCATGCCCAGGGCCCGGGGGGCGCCGGTGAACCCGACCCGCTCCAGGTGGTGCAGCAACGAATGCACAGCCGGGGTCCATGGGCCCGCGTTGCGGCGCACCGTGTCCCCGACTCGTACGACCGTGCTCGTGTTCCCGCCCAGCAGCGGGATCTCCTGCTGCACCAACGTTCGACGCCCCTCCCCGCGCCCACCGTGCGGCGAGCCGCCCGGGTCTGACCAATCTAGTCGGTACCCACCAGCGGGCGGTCCGACGCATGGCATGCCTCACTCAGCGAGGAGCGCGTCCACGAACGCCGCGGGCTCGAAGGGGGCCAGGTCGTCCGGACCCTCCCCGAGACCGACCAGTTTAACCGGAATGCCGAGCTTGCGTTGGACGGCGATAACGATTCCACCCTTCGCGGTGCCGTCCAGTTTCGTCAGCACCACGCCCGTGACGTCGACCACCTCGGTGAACACGCGGGCCTGCTCCAGGCCGTTCTGGCCGGTGGTCGCGTCGAGGACGAGCAGCGTCTCGTCGACGGGGCCGTGCCGGCTGACGACCCTCTTGACCTTGCCGAGTTCGTCCATGAGGCCGGCCTTGTTCTGCAGCCGGCCGGCGGTGTCGATGAGGACCGTGTCGACGCCGGTCTCGGTGCCGCGCTTCACCGCGTCGAACGCGACGGCGGCCGGGTCGCCACCCTCCGGGCCGCGGACGACCTCGGCGCCGACCCGGCCGCCCCACGTGGCGAGCTGGTCGACGGCGGCGGCCCGGAAGGTATCGGCCGCGCCGAGCAGGACGGAGTGCCCGTCCGCGATCAGCACTCGGGCGATCTTGCCGCAGGTGGTGGTCTTGCCGGCCCCGTTGACGCCAACGACGAGGACGACCGCCGGACGTCCGTCCGCCGTGTCGCGGTGCGGCGTCGCCTTCAGCGTGCGGTCCATGCCCGGGTCGAGCGCCGCGACCAGTTGGCCGGCCAGCATGGCGCGCAGGTCGGCGGCCGTCGCGGTGCCCTCGACGCGGGCCTGCTCGCGCAGCTTGCCGACGATCTCGCGGGTCGCGTCGATGCCCACGTCGGCGGTGATGAGCGTGTCCTCGATCTCGTCCCAGGTGTCGTCGTCGAGCTTGTCGCGCGACAGCAGGGCGAGCAGCCCCTTGCCGAGCGCGTTCTGCGACCGCGACAGCCGGGCCCGCAGGCGCACAAGGCGCCCGGCGGTCGGCTCGGGCTTCTCCAGCACCGGCGGGGCCGCCGGGGAGACGGGGCGGGACGGGGCTGCCG
>JAEZGP010000365.1 GCA_023437285.1 Actinomycetes bacterium
GCGCCGTGCGAACACCGGATCAACCCCCAGGAGTACGCGCTGCGCGCGGTGGGTCCGTTCGTCGCCGCCGTGGCCGGCGACCCGGGGCCGGTCGTGGTGAGCCTGCTCGCCCGCATCGCCACGCTCGCCGACGCGACGCGCTACGAGGAGGCGGCGCAGGTCCGTACGAGAATGGCGGCGCTGCTGCGCGCGGCCGTGCGCATGCAGCGGCTGGCGGCGTTCACCACGATCGGGGAGCTGGCCGCGGCCCGGCCGGGTCCGACGGGCGGCTGGGAGATCGCGGTGGTGCGCCACGGTCGGCTGGTCGCCGCGGGCGCCTCGGCGCCGGGCACCCACCCGCGCCGGACCCTGGAGGCCATGATGGCCACCGCCGAGACGGTGATTCCCGGCCCGGGGCCGACGCCGTGCGCGAGCGCCGAGGAGTCCGAGCGGGTGCTGGCCTGGCTGGAACGGCCGGAGGTACGGCTGGTGGAGGCCAGTCACGGTTGGGAGTTTCCGGTCGGCGCCGCCGCGCGCTTCGGCGACCTGCTCGCCAAGGCCGACGCCGCCCGGTCGGCGGCCGACCCGCTCGGTGGCCGCTGAATAACGCTGACGAGCGCGTACTGGGTCCTTCCGGCGGGTGATCGAACCCACCGGCCACGAAGGACTAACTGACAGGGCGTGATGAGCGGCCGATCGGAGGATGCTGTAGCGGATAAGGTGGGAGGCACCCGACACCCCGACACGTAGCCGGCGGGAGGTGCGTCGTGGACTTCGACTTCGGCCGAAGCCCCCAGCTGATGAGTCAACGTGTGCGGGCCATGTTCCCGTGGAGCGCCACCACGCCCGCCGAACCCGTCGGGGCCCTCATCCGTACGCACCGCGCCATCCATTCCGGCGCCGAGGTGCAGGCGATCCGCAAGGCGTACACGGTGGCCGAGCGGATGCACCGCGGCCAGATGCGCAAGAGCGGCGAGCCCTACATCACCCACCCGGTGGCCGTCGCGAAGATCCTGGCCGAGCTGGGCATGGACACCACCACGCTGGTCGCGGCGCTGCTGCACGACACGGTCGAGGACACCAGCTACACGATGCCGCAGCTGCGCAACGACTTCGGCCGCGAGGTCGCGCTGCTCGTCGACGGCGTGACGAAGTTCGACAAGGTCTTCTACGGCGCGTCGGCCGAGGCGGAGACCATCCGAAAAATGCTCATCACAGCCGGTCAGGACGTACGCGTCCTGGTGGTGAAGCTCGCCGACCGGCTGCACAACATGCGTACGCTCGACGCCCGGTCGACGGCGTCGCGCGCGCGGATCGCCCGGGCCACCCAGGAGGTGCTCGTCCCGCTGTGCGACCGGCTGGGCATCCAGGCACTCAAGCGCGAGCTCGAGGACACCGTGCTGTGGGCGCTGGAGCCGGAGACCCACGCCAAGTACGTGGCCTACGTGTCGCACCGGCCACAGTGGATGGCCTACCTGCAGAGCTTCGTGGCGCAGGCCGAGGCCACCATCAAGGCGGCAAAGATACCCGCCCGGGTGATCGCCCGGCCCCGGCACCTGTTCTCCATCTGGAAGGACACGGCGGCCGGAGGGTACGCCGAACCGCACGACCTGCCCCGCATCCTGGTGCTGGTGGACGGCCCGGAGACCGAGTGTTACACCGCGCTCGGCGAGATCCACGGCCGGTGGCGTCCCGTGCCCGGCCGGTTCAAGGACTTCATCGCGTCCCCGAAGAACAACCTCTACCGCTCCCTGCACACGACCGTGGTCGGCCCCAACCACCAGCAGGTCGAGGTGCTGTTACGCACCGAGACGATGCACCGCAACGCCGAGTACGGCATCGCCGCCTCCTACCGCTACCCGGTCCGGGAGAACGGCTCGGCCGCCGGCAAGGCCGCCCGTAAGACGCGCACCGAGGCCACCCGCGCCGAGCACCTCGCCTGGCTGCATCGGGTCGTCGAGTGGCAGGCCGACGCGGTCAACCCGGCGCAGTTCCTCGACTCGCTGCGCTGCGACCTCACCGAGGCCCAGATCCACGTCTTCGCCGGCCAGCAGCGGCTCCTGCTGCCCGCCGGGGCCACCCCGGTCGATGTCGCGTACGCCCTGGGCGAGGCGGTCGGCTCCCGCTGCGTGGCGGCGAGCGTCAACGGCCAGTTGGCCCCGCTGTCGTCGCTGCTCGACGACGGCGACCGGGTCGAGATCCATACCGCGGCGCCGGGACGGACGGCGCCCGACGGCAGCCCGATCGGGCCGGCGCGGGAGTGGCTCAGCTTCGTCCGCACGCCGCACGCCCAGCTGCACATCACCCGCTACCTGGAAGAGCAGGAGATCAACTCCGACGACGAGGGGCCGCTGCCCATCGGCGTACGGGTGCGGGTCGGGCGGGCCGCCGTCGCGCTCGCCCTGCACCACCGCGAGCGTGGCCTCACCAACGACGAGCCCCTGGTGAAGGTCGCCGCGCAACTGGGCCTGCCGGACGTGGACGCGCTGTTCATCGCGGTTGCTGACAAGACCATCGAGGCCGACGACGTGGTGACCCGGCTGATCAGGACGGTGGACGAGTTCACGGCCTCGACGGCGAACTGAACCGCCGACCCGTAGCCTGTCGGACATGACGTCCTCCCCTCGCCGGCTGCGCGCCGTCTTCTACCGGACCTTCTACGCCATGCCGGTCCGGCTGCGGGTACGCGTCGTGCGACTGTTCTCGGCGAAGTTCATCGTCGGCTCAGTGGTGATCGTGAAGGACGCGGACGCGCCGGAACCCGGGCGGCTCCTGCTGTTGCGCCAGCCGCCCGGCGTGGGCTGGTCGCTGCCGGCCGGGCTCATGGAGCGCGGCGAACGGCCGGTCGACGCGGCCGCCCGCGAACTGGCCGAGGAGACCGGCATCGTCATCGACCGCGACGACCTGCGGCCGGCCGTACCGAACGCGATCGTGCACACCGCCAACGGCCGCTGGATCGACATGGTCTTCGAGGGCGAGGTGTCCGCCCGCGACACGTCGCTGACCGTCGACGGGGCCGAGGTCCTGGAGGCCGGCTGGCACCGGCTGGACCAACTGCCCCCGCTCACCCGCGCCAGTGCCCGGCTGCTCGGGCACTACGGCATCGGCCCGCTCGCCGACTACGACGAGTCGCGGGCGACCCCGGTGGGCGGCCCGACCGTACGGGACAAGGGCGAGGACAACCAGCCGTGACGGCCGCCGTCTGCGCGATCGTGCTGGCCGCCGGGGAAGGCACCCGGCTGCGTCCGCTCACCGAGCACGTACCGAAGGCGCTGTGCCCGGTCGGCAACGTGGCGCTGCTCGACCTCGCGCTGGCCCGGCTGGCCGCCGTCGGGCTGGCCGGCCCGGCGATGGTCGCCGTGAACGCCTGCTACCTGGGCGGTCAGGTGGTCGCGCACGTGGGCAACCGGGCCCACCTGTCGGTGGAGCCGGGCAGCCCGCTGGGTACCGGCGGCGGGGTGGCCAACCTGCGCGACTGGATCGCCGGGCGGGGCGTGCTGGTGATCAACGCCGACGCGTACCTGTCCCCGCCCGACGACACCGCGGCGCTGGCTCCCCTGCTCGCCGGCTGGTCCGGGGACACGCTGCGGCTGTTGGGCGTGCCGACCGACCCGACCGACCCGTACCGCTTCGGGTCCCACCGCTTCGCCGGGGCGAGCCTGCTGGCCCCGGCGGACGTGGCCGCGGTGCCGGACGGCCCGGGCGAGCTGGTCAGGTCGGCGTGGCGGCCGGCCGAGGCCGCGGGCCGGCTCGAGGTCGTCGAGTTCACCGGGACGTACCTGGACACCGGTACGCCCGCCGACTACCTGGCCGCGAACCTGCACGCCGCCGGGCCGGGCAGCCTGGTGGCCGTGGACGCGCAGGTGCACGGGGAACTCGACCGGGCCGTGGTGGGCTCCGGCGCGCGGGTCTTCGGGCGGGTCACCCGCGCCGTCGTCTGGCCGGGCGGGTACGTGGGCCCGGACGAACACCTCGTCGACGCGATCCGCTACGGCGCCGGCACGGACACGGTTCCCGCCGCCCGCTAGGGTCAGTGGAGGATCACCGTCGACCCGCGAGGAGCCTCTTGTGATCACCGCCATCGTGCTCATCGACTGTGCCACCGACTCGATTCCCGAGGTCGCGGAGACGCTGGCCAACATCCCCGGGGTCAGCGAGGTCTACTCCGTGGCCGGCCACATCGACCTCATCGCGATCGTGCGGGTACGCGAGTTCGACGAGATCGCCGATGTGGTCGCCGGTGCCATCTCCAAGACCCCCGGTGTGCTCAACACCGAAAGCCACATCGGCCTGCGCGCCTTCTCACGCCACGACCTGGAGGAGGCCTTCACGATCGGGTACGCCAACGCGGAGTAACCCGCGCCGGGTCGGCTACCCGGGCAGCCGGTAGGCCAGGTCCGGCTCGATCACGGCCGTGTCCATCTGCGCCTTCTGCAGCCGCCCCGAGTAGTCCCAGTTCATCGACTGCCAGCGGGTGAACTGGTCGAGCACCCAGCGGCCGGACTGGCGCGAGCCGTTGCCGGAGCGGCCGTTGCCGCCGAACGGCAGGTGCGCCTCGGCCCCCGAGGTCGAGTTGTTCACCGAGACCATGCCGGCGCCCACGCCCGCCCGGAACCGGAACGCCTCGGTGGGGTCGGTCGTGTAGATCGAGCAGGACAGCCCGTACCCGGGCAGATTGGCCAGCTCGACCGCCTCGGCCAGGTCGCCGTACCGGGTGACGCCGATGATCGGGCCGAACGTCTCCTCCAGGAACAGCCGGTCGTCAGCCCGGACGTTGTCGACGACGACCGGGTGGTAGTACAGGCCCTTGTCGGGGTCGCCGACGAAGCCGTCGCGCGGGTTGTCCGCCCCGATGCGGCCCGTCGCGCCCCGCACCGTGTGGTGCCCGCCGATCCAGGTCAGGTACTGCTCGTAGCGCTCGGCGAAGCGGGGTGCGAGCAGCGGGCCGTAGAGGACGTCCTCGCGCGGGTCGCCGATGCGGGCCGCGGCGACGGCGCCGGTCAGCGCGTCGACGAAGGCGTCGTGCACGTCCTCGTGGACGATGACCGTACCCAGCGAGGTGCACCGCTGCCCGGCGGTACCGAAGCCGGAGAACAGCGCACCCTCCACGGCCAGGGCCAGGTCGGCGGCCGGGGTGACGACCATCGGGTTCTTGCCGCCCAGTTCCAGGCACGGCGACTGCAGGTGGCGGCCGCACAGCTCGCCGATGCGCTCGCCGACCGCGCTGGAGCCCGTGAACCCGACCTTGTCGACGAGCCGCTGGGCGAGGGCCTGCTCCAGGCCGGCGAACGTGGCCGGGCCGTCCGCGTGCACGATCTGCAGGACCCCGTCGGGCAGGCCGGCGGCCGCGAACAGCTCGTACATCGCCTGCGCGCTCGCCGCGGCGTACTCGGCCGGTTTCCAGACCACCGCGTTGCCGCACAGGAGCGCGGGCACCAGGTACCACGAGGGCACGGCCACCGGGAAGTTGCCCGCGGTGATCACGGTGGCGACCCCGACCGGCACCCGGAAGGTGAACAGCTGCTTGTCGGGCATCTCGCTCGGCACGGTCTCGCCGTAGAGGCGCCGGCCCTCGCCGAGAAAGAAATCACACGTGTCGACGATCTCCTGGACCTCGCCGAGCGCCTCGGCGTACGGCTTGCCCACCTCCCGCGTGACCAGGGCGGCCAGCGCCGCCTTGTTCGCCTCGACGATGCGGCCGATCGAGGCGATGACCTGCCCGCGCACGGGTGCCGGGACGGCGGCCCAGGCCGGCTGGGCGGCCCGGGCGGCGCGGGTGGCGGCCACGACGCCGGCGGCGTCGGTGAGCTGGACCTCCGCCACCGTGTCGGCGAGGTCGGCCGGATTCACGGAGGTCACGGTGCCGGCCGGGGCGGCGGTGGCGCCGGTGGCCAGCCGGGAGGCGACAGTACGCATGATCGGCATCGTAGTCGCGGACCTGGTTACCGGTCAGTAAGGTAGGCCCATGTACGTCCAGGAGTACCTCGACCGCGGCACCGACCGCCTCGGCCTGCACCACTACCCCGCCCCCGACGCCGACACCGTGGCCGTGCTGTGGCCCGCGATGGGCACCCCCGCCGGGTACTACCGCCCGTTCGCCGCCTCGCTCGTGGCCGACGGCGTCGAGGTCGTGGTCGCCGACCTGCGCGGCACCGGGTCGAGCACGCCGCGTCCCTCCCGCGCCTCCCGCTACGGCATGGCCGAACTCGTCGACGACGTCGGCGCGGTGCGCCAATGGCTGGCACCGTCGCTGGCCGGCCGCCGGCTGCTGCTGGTCGGGCATTCCCTCGGCGGACAGGCCGCCCTCCTGCACGTCGCGGCCTCGGCCCCCGGCTCCGTCGCCGGCCTGGCGCTCATCGCCGTCGGCCTGCCGTACTGGCGCACCTACCCCGCGCCGGGCAGTTACGCGGTGCTCGGTTTCACCCAGACCATCGCCGGACTGACCACCGCGCTGGGGTTCTGGCCCGGGTGGGCGTTCGGCGGCGTGCAGGCACGCGGCGTGATCGACGACTGGGCGTACACCGCACGGCGCGGCCGCTTCCGGCTGATGGGCGACTTCGACGCCGAGGCCGCGCTGGCGGGCGTGACGACCCCGGTACTCGCCGTCAGCGTGGACAACGACCGGTACACGCCGGCCACCACTGTGGACCATCTGTGCCGCAAGCTGGTCGCGGCGCCCGTCTCGCGCCGCCATCTCGACGCGGCTTCGGCCACCGGCCCGTTGGACCACTTCCGTTGGGCACGCGCCACCTCGCCGCTAGCCGGCTGGCTGGGCGACTTCGCACGCACTCTTCCGCAGGGCTTTGACCTGGGTAAACGTGAGCACGCCTGAATATGTCCGGCGCGCCTGGCAGACTGGTCCCATGACGACGCCGCTGAGTGCCGATCTCTTCGACGACGTATGCGACTTTGTGACGGCGGAGGTCACAGCGGGTTACCTGCCGACCGACGCGATCGTCGACGAGGCGCTGGCCCGCTTCGGTCAGCACTCCTCCGATCACGACCGGCTCCGGCGCGCCGCGCTGTCGGTGGCCGAGCGCGCGATGGGTGCCCACCGCGAGGCGCAGCAGGCGTGGCCCACCCCCACTGACTGCGAGCGCCTCGACGCCGCGTTCGCCGCGCTGGACAACGCCGGCGTCGTCGCGCGCCAGCACTACAGCTGCTGCGGCACCTGCGGGGCCGATGAGATCCGCGCCGAGTTGCAGCAGGCCCACAAGGCCGGTCGGCCGGCCCGCGGCTACACCTTCTTCCATGTGCAGGACACGGCGCACG
This sequence comes from Actinomycetes bacterium, assembly GCA_023437285.1. GTDB lineage: Bacteria > Actinomycetota > Actinomycetes > Mycobacteriales > Micromonosporaceae > Luedemannella. The sequence goes on from JAEZGP010000365.1 coordinate 7,252, forward strand.
CCATGTCGGGCGAAGGGCTCTATCTCAGCTACGGCGCCCACGAGCCCGGCTCGGACGCGGCCGTGGCGATCGGCCACGAGGTCGTCGCCGCCCTGCGCGACCACGGCCTGACCCCCGCGTGGAACGGCAAGGTGGCCCACCGGATCCTCCTGCCGCTCGAATGGCGGCGTCGCCGGGATGACTCCCGGTCATACCGAGGGTAGGATGTCCGACATGACTGCCAAGGTGACTCTCTCCTTCGCGGACGCCACGATCGAGACCGCCCGCGAGTCCGCCAAACGCGCCGGCGTGTCCCTGTCGGCGTGGATGGACCGCGCCGCGCAGGAGCGCGTCCTGCGCGAGGTCTTCACCGCCCACGCCGACGCCGTCCGCCGCGCCGGGCTCGACAACGACAAGGACGCGCTGGCCGACGAGCAGGACATCGAAGCCGTCGACCGCGTCGTCTTCGGAGGTGCCCGGCTTGCGCCGAGGTGAAGTCTGGGTCATCCACGGCACGCGGGCCCGCCTCGGCCTGATCATCAGCTCGGACATCTTCAACAGCACCGACGTACCGATCGTCGTGGTGGCGGAGGTCGTCGAACGTGAACGCCTGCGCGACTCGCCCCTCGCCGTCGAACTCGGCGAAGAGCACCTCGTCCTGCCCGACCGCCTGTCCTCGCCGCTGAAGGTGTGGTTCGTGGAGCAGGTCGACGTCGCCGACACGGACACGATGAACCGCGTCTCGCGCGCCCTGCGCACCATCCAGGACCTGTAACCCGATGCGCGGCCGTCACCCGGCCGCGTGCGTCCGTCAGGCGGTGGGGGCCAGTGATCTGGCCAGCGTCACCCAGCGGTCCAGGGTCGCCGCCGCCGAACCGGAGTCGATCGCCTTCTCCGCCCGGGCCACCCCGTCGCGCAGCGCGTCGACGATGTCGCCGCCGAGCGCGCCCTCGTAGGCGGCCAGGCCGGCCGCCGCGTTGGCCACCACGGCGTCGCGGACCGGGCCGGACT
>JAEZGP010000399.1 GCA_023437285.1 Actinomycetes bacterium
GCACAGGATCGCGGCGGCCAGCGGCAGGGCGCCGCCGCCCCACGTGTCGGCGACCACGCCACCCAACAGGGCGCCGCCGGCGATGCCGACGTTGAAGGCGCTGGCGTTGAGCGCCGAGGCCGGGTCGCTGGCCCCGGGGGCGGCCCGTAGCGTGGCGGTCTGCAGCAGCGCCGGGATCGCCCCCATGCCGACGCTGGCCAGGCCCATGGTGATCAGCGCGACCACCGTCGATGAGCCGGCGACCGCGCCGAACGCCAGCGGCGCGGCCAGCGCGAAGATCGACCAGACGAGGGCGGCGCGCAGGTTGCGGTCGACGAACGTGGCGCCGAGCAACAGGCCCACCACGCCGCACGCGCCTGCGCCGAGCAGGGCCAGCGCGATGTGGCGCTCGGCGAGGCCGGCATGGAGCAGATACACCGCCACGTACGTGGAGAAGGCGAAGTAGCCCAGCACCGTCACGGCCGTGGTGAACATGATCGGCCGCAGGCCGGGCATGCGGATCACCCGCCGCAGCGGCACCGGCGTCAGGCTCGCCGTACCGGGCAGCGGGGGCAGCACGCGCACCACCGCCACCAGCAGAACCACGGAAACCCCGGCGAGTACGCCGAACGCGACGCGCCAGTTCGTGGCCACCCCCAGCGCGGTGGCGGCCGGGACGGCGAGCAGCACCGAGGCCGTACCGCCGCCGGAGACGATCGCCACGGTCCGACCCATCCGCTCCGGCGCGACCAGCCGCGACGCGTAGCCGGCGAGCATCGCCCAGAAGGCACCATGGGCCAGCCCGCCCAGCATCCGGCCGCCCGCGGCGACGGAGAAGTTCGGGGCCACCGCGACGATCACGTTGCTGACGCCGTAGGCGGCCACGGCGAGCGCCAGCAGGCGCCGGCGCTGCACCTTGCCCAGCAGGATGCCCAGCGGGGCGGCGAACACGGCCACCATCAGCGCGTACCCGGTCACCAGCAGCCCCAGCTTGCCCGCCGAGACGCCGAGGTCGCGGCTCATCGAGGGCAGCAGGCCGGTGGGGAGCAGTTCCGTGGTGACGGACAGGAGCACCGCGGCGGTCAGCACGGACAGGCTCGCGACCGGCCAGCGGTTGGGGGCACGCATCTCTCGACGGTACGAGAGAATGCTTAATTGGCCTTACGAATTATGGGTGAGGTCCCCCACACCCAGGTCATGGTGGATCCGACCGTCCAGATCAGACAGTCGCGCACCCTTGCCGCCCCAGCGCGTGGAGATCATCTCCGCGGCGATGGAGATCGCTGTCTCCTCCGGGGTACGCGCGCCGAGATCCAACCCGATCGGCGACGCCAACTTGATCAACTGCTCTTCGGGTACGCCCGCCGCCCGCAGCCGGGCCATCCGGTCATCGTGGGTACGCCGCGAACCCATCGCCCCGACGTACGCCACCGGCTGGGCCAACGCGACCTCCAGCACCGGCACGTCGAACTTCGGGTCGTGAGTCAGCACACAGATCGCCGTACGGCCGTCGACCCGCTTCCCCGCGACCTCCCCCGCCAGGTAGCGGTGCGGCCAGTCCACGACGACCTCGTCCGCCTCGGGGAACCGCTTGCGGGTGGCGAAGACCGGCCGGGCGTCGCAGACCGTCACGTGGTAGCCGAGGAAGGCACCCACCTTCGCCACCGCCGCCGCGAAGTCGATCGCGCCGAACACGATCAACCGCGGCCGCGGTGCGTACGCGCTGACGAACAGCAACAGGTCGTCGCCGCGGCGCTCGCCGTCGTGGCCGTAGCGCAACTGGCCGGTGCGGCCGCCGGCCAGCATCCCCCGCACATCGTCCGTGGCGGCGTCGTCGAGGCGGGCCAGGCCCAGCGTCCCCGCCCGGCGGTCCGGCCACACGACCAGCCGCCGCCCGCGCCGGTCCGGCGGCCCGTCGACGCAGGTCACCACCGCCACCGGCTCGGCGGCCGCGATCGAGGCGGCGATGTCGCCCAGCTCCGGAAAACAGTCGCGGTCGACCTTCTCGACGAACAGGTCGATAATGCCGCCGCAGGTCAGCCCGATGGTGAACGCGTCATCGTCGCTGACGCCGTAGCGCTGCAGCACCGGCTCGCCCGTGCGCGCGACCTCCCGCGCCAGCTCGTAGACGGCGCCCTCGACGCAGCCGCCCGACACGCTGCCCACCGCGGTGCCGTCCGGGCCGACCAGCATCGTCGCGCCGGACGGGCGGGGCGAACTGCGCCACGTCGCCACGACCGTGGCCATGCCGACCGGCTCACCGGCGCCCCACCAGGCGAGCAGGTCGTCAAGAACGTCGCGCACGCGCCCACTATGACCCCTCAGGGCCCGCGTGCGCCAGCGGGAGATCAGCTGGTCTCGGGAACGTCCAGGTCGGTGTCGTCCGAACAGTCCTCGCACGCCACCGTGACAACCTCGGCGGCCCGCGCCGTCAGGTATGCCCTGGCGCCCACGTCCGCCGTCGCCAGCGTCGCCACGCCCGCCCAGTGATCACGCCCCAGCAGCACCGGATGACCGCGCCGGTTGCCGTACGTCGCGGTGACCAGCGCGTCGGAGCCCGCCTTCGCGGCGACCCGGCGCACCGCCTCCGGCGTCACCCCCGGGGTGTCTACCAGCAGCACCACCGCCGCCTGCGCGTCGGTCTCGGCGAGGGTCGCCAGGCCCGTCTTGAGCGACGACGCCATGCCCGACTTCCACGACTCGTTGTCCACAATGGTCGCGTCGCCGAGGTCCGCCTGCGCGCGTACGTCAGCCGCCGACGCGCCGAGGACCACGACGATAGGCGCGCAGCCCGCCTCGCGGGCGGTGGCCACCGCCCGTTCCACGAGCAACTCACCGTCCCGCCGGACCAGCGCCTTCGGCCCGCCGTAGCGGCGCCCGCCGCCCGCGGCGAGCACCAGACCTGCCACGCTCAGCTCGGCACTCCCATGTTGAGAACCAATCCCGGACCAGCCCTTCAGCAGAGTAGTCGCCGAGGCGGATCATTTCCATCCGTCCCCGTCGCCGGTGAGCGCGCGACCCCGCTACGGTGACGGGATGCAGCACTCACACTGCTCGTACTGTGGCACGCCGTACGACCCTGACGCGGCCTGGCCCCGCACCTGCGCGGCCTGCGGCGAAACCACCTGGAGCAACCCGCTGCCGGTCGCCGTGGTGCTGCAACCGGTGAGCTACCCCGACGGCGCGGTGGGCGTCGTGGCGGTACGCCGCGACATCGAGCCGTTCCGCGGCGAACTGGCCCTGCCCGGCGGCTTCATCGAGACGGGCGAGTCGTGGCAGCAGGCCGCGGTCCGCGAACTGCGCGAGGAGACCGGCCTGCAGGCCTCGGCCGACGACGTGCGGCTGTTCGAGGTGCACAGCTCGTTCAACGGCCGCACGCTGCTCATCTTCGGCGTCCTGCCGGCCCGGCCGGCCGCCGGGCTGCCGGAGTCGGCGCCCACCGAGGAGGCGACCGAATGGGTCGTCCTCACCCGCGCGCAGGAGCTGGCGTTTCCCACCCATACCACGACGATGGCGGACTTCTTCACGTCCCTGACCGCGTAGGCTGTCGGCGCCTTCACGTCCCTGACCGCGTCGGCTACCGGCGCGTAGCGTCCTGGGGGCGGCGTCCTGGCGCATCGGCGTTTTGGCGCATCGGCGTTTTGTCGCATCGGCGTTATTTCGCGTTGGCGTAGCAGGTGACGATCGCGACGTCGAGCGGGAACCGGACGGGCGTGTCACCGAACAGGAGTCGGCCCGCGCGGACGGCCGCCGCCCGCAACGCGTCCGCCGCCGCGTCGGCGTCGTCCACCGGGCAATGCACGATCACCTCGTCGTGCTGGAAGAACACCAGCTCGGCGGCCGCCGGCAGCGCGCGGCGCGCCAACGCCATGAGGGTCAGTGCCCATTCGGCCGCCGTGGCCTGCACGACGAAGTTGCGGGTGAACCGCCCCCGCGCGCGCTCCCGCGCCGGGGTGCGCTCCCCCGGGTCGGGCGGCGGGCACGTGCGACCCAGCCAGGAACGCACCAGGCCGCCGCTCTCGCCCGTACGGGCGGCCCGCTCCACATACTCCCAGGCCACCGGGAACCGCTGGCGCAGCGCCGCCAGGGCCGGCACCGCGTTGCCGCCGGTCTGCCCGTACATGGCGCCGAGCAGCGCCAGTTTGGCCTGGGCCCGGTCGCCCCCGAACGCCTCGGCCGCCAGCGCGGCGTAGAGGTCGCCGCTGGCGCCGGCCCGGGCCAGGCCCTTGTCGCCCGCCATGGCGGCCAGCACCCGGGGCTCCAACTGGCCGGCGTCGGCCACCACGAACGTCCAGCCCGGGTCGGCCACCACGGCGCGGCGTACCGACTTGGGGATCTGCAACGCACCGCCGCCGCGCGTGGCCCACCGGCCGGACACCACACCCGCCGGCACGTACTCGGGATGGAACCGTCCGTCGCGCACCCACGAGGCGCGCCACGACCAGCCGTGCGCCGTCCAGATCCGGTACAGCTCCTTGAACTCCAGCAGCGGCGCCACCGCCGGATGATCGACGCCACGCAGCACCCAGGCCCGCGTCGACGGCAACGCCACGCCCGCGCGGGAGAACGCGCGCAGCACCTCGGCCGGCGACTCGGGATGCAGGCGCGGATCGTGGAACAACTCGCGCAGGGTCGCGGTCAGCTCGACCAGCCGGCGCGGCGGCGCGCCCGCGATCGCCGGCGGGTCGCCGAGCAACTCCCGCAGCACCTCGTCGTGTGCCCGCTCGCTCCACGGCAGGCCCACGTGCCCCATCTCGGCGGCGATCAGCGCCCCGGCGTTCTCGGCTGCCACCAGCAGCCGGAACCGCCCCGGCTCGGGCAGGGCGGCGATCGTGGCGTGCTGCGCCGCGTACGTCTCGATCAAGGCGTCGAGCGGGTCGGCGACGGCCGCCCGCTGCGGCGGCTCGAACAGCGCCACCTGATCATGCGCGCCGAACCCGGTCGGCGCGTCCGGCACTGGGTCATCGGGCACTGGCAACCCGTGCCGGCGCGCCCAACTGGCCTCGACGCTGCGCGGCTCCCCCCACCGGCCCTCGTACCCGAGCACCAGCGCCTCGATCAGTTCCGCGTCGTGACACCGGGCGACCTTGACACCCGCGGCGAGCATCCTCGGATAGAGCGACGCGGTGCTCGCCCACAACCATCGCGTGGCGTCACCCTCCCGGCGCGCGACCGCGTCGACCAGGTCGGCGACCTCCTCCGCCGGCCCCGCCGGCTGGCCATCCTCACCCAGGACCCGCAGCCGCCCCCGGCGGCCGTCCATCGCCACCGCCGCGACCAGCACCGCCGTATTCTCCTCCGTGGGTACGACACCCCACCCACCCCGTACGCCTTCGCGACGTTCCTGGTCCCCGCCCGCCATATGCGCACAAAGGGCGAAAGGAACCCCGCTCCAGGCCGCCCTTTGCGCACAAAGGGCGAACAGAACCCCGCTCGCGCCGCCATATGCGCACAAAAGGCGAGCCGGGGGCTGCTCCAGGCCACCGCATGTGCACAAAGGGCGAGCAGAACCCCGCTCGCGCCGCCACATGCGCACAAAAGGCGAGGGGAACCCCGCTCGCGCCGCCATATGCGCACAAAGGGCGAGCCGGGGGCCGCTCCGGACCACCGCATGTGCGCAAAGGGCGAGGGGAACCCGACCGAGCCGTCATATGCGCACAAAGGCGAGCCGCGACCCGCTCCAGGCCGCTCTTTGCGCACATAGGGCCAACGGAACCCCACTCAAGGCCACCGCATGTGCACAAGGGCGAGCAGAACCCCGCTCGCGCCGCCATATGCGCACAAAAGGCAAGCTGCGACCCGCTCCGGACCACCGCATATGCACAAAAGGCGAACGGAACCCGACCCGAGCCGCCGTATGCGCACAAAAGGCGAGCCGGGGCCGCTCCGGACCGCCCTTTGCGCGCATAGGGCGAGCTGCAGTCCTACCCTCGCCGCCTTATGTGCGCAAAGGGCGGGCTCGCCACGCCTCCATCGCCCTATGTGCGCAAAAGGTGGCCGCGCCGCACCGTCGCACGTGCACGTGAGGCGGCCCAGGACCGAAACGGCGATCTTCAGTCGTGGCGCCCGCGGCGGCGTGGGTCGGTGACACGCGGGAACAGCAGCGTACGGGGGGACCTTGCGACGCGACCCGGGTGCGACAGCGACGGCGCTGGCGCCGCCACACCCGGGAGCCGCTTGTCAGCCCTTGACCGCGCCGGCTGTCAGGCCGGCGGCGATGTTGCGCTGGATCACCAGGAAGAAGACCACCACGGGGATCGAAGTGATCAACGCGGAGGCCATCATCGGCCCCCAGAACGTGCCCCGCGATGTTTGGTTCGAAACGAGCCACGCCATCAGGTTCTGGTGGTCGGGGCGGTTCACCGTCTGGATGATGATGAACTCGTTCCAGGCCTGGATGAAGCCGTAGATCGAGGTGGCGACCAGGCCGGGGCCGGTCAGCGGCAGGATCACCCGGTAGAACGTCTGCCAGCGGCTGCAGCCGTCGACGAGCGCCGCTTCGTCGAGTTCGCGGGGGATGTTGGCGATGAAGCCGCGCAGCGTCCAGATCGTGTACGGCAGGAACAGCACCATGTACACCGTCGTGATGCCGATCAGCGTGTTGGTCAGTTCGACAGCGTTGAGCAGCAGGAACACCGGGATCAGCAGGGCGACGAACGGGACCATCTGCACCATGAGGATGACCACGATGAGGGCCTTGCGGCCGTAGAAGCGGAACCGGGCGATGGCCAGCGCGCCGAGGAACCCGACCACGATCGCCGACACGGTGGCCAGCACCGTGATGATGAGGCCGTTGCGCAGGTCGAGCAGGAAGTTCGGCGCCTTGATCGCGGAGATGACGTTGTCGAATGTCGGGTGCTGCGGGAAGAAGTGCGGCTCGAACGTCAGGATCTCGTTCGCCGGCTTGAATGCCGTATTGATCATCCAGTACGCCGGGAAGACCATGACGATCGCGATGATGATCCCGGCCGTGTTGGCGAGGAAGCCGCCGATGCGGGTACGCCCGACGACCTGGTTGCCCATGTCGTCGACGCGGCGACTCCTGCCGCGACGCGGGGCGGGCGGCGTCGTGATCACGGCCATCAGTCCTGCTCTCCGATCTTGAACATCTGCCGGACGTAGAAGATCATCACGCCGAGCATGAGGAGTACGGTCACCACGGCCACCGCCGAGCCCAGGCTGTACTTGGATTGGCCGAACGCGGTCATGAAGGAGTAGATGCTCAGGGTCTGGAATTCCTCCTCCGGCCGGCCGTTGCGCAGCACCCAGATCTGGGTGAAGACCTGGAAGTCCCAGATGATCGACAGGGTCGTGACGATGCCGAGCAGCGGACGCAGGATGGGCAGCGTCACGGCGCGGAACACCTGCCAGGGGTTGGCGCCGTCGACGGTCGCGGCCTCGCTGAGTTCCTTGGGTACCTGCGACATGCCGGCGAACAGCGTGATCGCGAGGAACGGCAGGGCGCCCCACACCACCACGGCGGTGATCACGATCCAGCCCTGCAACGGGTCGGCGAACCAGCTGTGGTTGTGGAAGTCCACGCCGGGCAGTTGGTCGATCATCCAGTTCACGACGCCGAAGTTCGCGTCCACGAGCCACAGGAACACCTGCGAGGAGACCAGGCCGGGCATCGCCCAGGCGAGCATCATGGCGACGACCATGGCGGTACGCACCGGCTTGGCCACCCGGCGCATCAGCAGCGCGACGGCCAGCCCCAGCAGCACCGAGACGGTCACGGCGACGGCCGTAAACACGACGGTACGCAGAACCACGGACCAGAACACGCTGTCCTGGAAGATCCTCGTGTAGTTGGCGAACCCGACCCAGGCCGGGTCCTCGCCACGGATGAGCTGCCGATGGCCCATGGCCTGCAACGACAGCACCACCACGCGGTAGAGCGGGTAGCCCAGCAGCGCGAGCAGCGCCACGACGGCCGGGGCGATGAGCAGGTACGGAGTGGACCGCTCGCCAGCGAACAGGCGGCGGCGCCGCGTAGGAGGCCTGCCGCCGTCGGAGGCCCTGCCCGCGTCGGCGACGATCAACCCGGCCGCGGCGTCCGCGCCGGTCACCGCCGCGCTCGCGGGAACTCCCGCCGCGCCTGAGGCAACACCCGCCGAGGGACCGCCCGCAGAGGCAACCCCCGCCGAGCCAACGCTCGCCGAGGCAACACCTGCCGAGGCAACGCCCGCAGACGCAGCGTCGGCCGAGGGACCGCCCGCCGAGGCAACACCCGCCGAGGCAACGCCCGCCGACACAGCGTCAGCCGCGCGCGGATCGCCTCCGGTGACCGCCACGTTGTCCATTGCCTGTCCTCACCGCCGCTGAGAAGAGTGGACCGGGGCCGGCGGGTGGCGTCAAGGCCGCCACCCGCCGGACACTACGCGGGCT
>JAEZGP010000410.1 GCA_023437285.1 Actinomycetes bacterium
CCCTGTTCCTGGGCACCGGCACGGCCGGCGCCGCCGAGGCCGCCGCGACCACCGAACCGGTCGCGCCGAGCAGCACGGCGGCATGCACGCCGTACCCGGTCGAGACCTACGCCGCCCCGCAGCCGCCGGCCAGTGGCGCCACGGACACGCAGGCGCCGACCGTGCCCGGCAGGCCCAGCATCGCCATCTGCGCCGGGCTGTTCACGGTGACGTGGGCGCCGTCCACCGACAACGTGGGCGTGGCGTCGTATGTCGTGCACCGGCTCATCGGCGACGTCATCTACAGCTTCTCCGTGCGGCAGAACGGTTGGTCCAGCCGCACGTGGTCCTCGTACGAGCAGATCTGGGTGAGCGCCGTCGACCGGGCCGGCAACCGGTCCGGCGGGTCCCAGGTCGCCACCTTCGGCACCCGGCCGTCGTGCCCGCCGCCGGTGTTGTGCACCAGCGGCCCGCCGACCACCGGCGTGGTCACGACGGATCCGCCGACGAGTACGCCTCCGGGTGTTGCGTGTGCGGTGCAGTTCACTGTGGTCAACGCGTGGCCTGGTGGGTATCAGGCGGATATTCGCATTCGCAATACGGGCAGTGTGCCGATCGATCCGTGGACGTTGGAATTTGTTTTCTCTGGCGGTCAGCCGATCAGTCAGGTCTGGAATGCCACGATGGCGCAGTCGGGTGGGAGTGTGAGCCTGACGGCGTTGAGTTGGAACCGGTTGATTGCGCCGGGTGGTTCGGTGACGGTCGGATTCCTGGGTACGGGTACGCCCGTGACGCCCACCCAGTTCAAGGTCAACGGAACGGTCTGCGCCAGCGGCTGACCGGCATGCCCGATGACGGGCGGCGCGCATCCGTGCCGCCCCTCATCGCTCATCTTTTTCGGCTTTGCCTAACGCCATGCTGTACCGCGCATCGCCAACCAAAGATTGGCAATCGTCGACGGGTAGAGAACAATGAAAATCCCATCGATGTCTGTGATGTCGTCCCCATCTGGAGGATCCGATGATTCGACCACCCACGCCGTCCGCTGACCGCCCGGTCACGGCGACCCGTCGCCGCCGCTATCCACTCGTCGCGCTGGTCGCCTCGATGGCCGCCGCGTTCATCGCCGTCATGTTGTTCGGCACCGGCACCGCAGGCGCGGCCACCGCGCCGGCCGTCGCGGCAGCCCTTGGGACCAGCCCGGATTGGGTCACCGTCGGCAGCTGCCCGCCGTCCTGGGCGACCACGCAGTCGCCGCCCCCACCGGCCAGCGGCGCGACCGACACCGAGGCGCCGACCGCGCCCGGCCAGCCGGTCATCACCGTCTGCGGGGGGCACCACTACGTCACGTGGGGGCACTCGATCGACAACGTGGGGGTCATCGGTTACGTCGTCAGCCGGATCAGCGGCGACATCTGGTCCGAGTTCTTCGTGACCACCAATGGCTGGTCGACGTCCACGTGGAACAGCACCCACGAGAGCTTCACCATCAGGGCCGTGGACGCCGCCGGCAACCGGTCGGCCGGGTCTACCGTTCGGCAAGGCAACCCGCAGTGCGTGGTGCTGCCCAGTCTCTGCACGGGCACGTCTTCCGCGCCGGTCACGACGGGACCGGACACGGTCGCGCCGTCGGCGCCGGGCAAGCCGACGGTGACGGTGGCCGACGGCGTGGCGACGGTGAGTTGGGCCGCGTCGACCGACAACGTGGGTGTGGTGTCCTACCAGGTGCACCACCGGTGGACCGACGTCATCGAGCTGGTGACGGTGGCCGCGCCGGAGACGAGCCGGCAGTTCACGATCGGTACGTCGGGGATCGAGCACAGCTTCTGGGTGACCGCGAAGGACGCGGCGGGCAACACGTCGCCGTCGTCGCCGACGACATCGATCGGTACGCCGTCGTCGTGTCCGCCGATGGTGCCCTGCTCGTCGGGTCCGCCGACGAGCGTGCCTCCCGGCATCGCGTGCGCGGTGCAGTACACCGTGGTCAACGCGTGGCCGGGCGGGTACCAGGCCGATATCCGCATCCGTAACACGGGCAGTGTCGCGATCGACCCGTGGACGCTGGAGTTCAGTCTGCCCGGTGCTCAGCCGATCAGTCAGCTGTGGAACGCCACGCTCACGCAGACGGGTTCGACCCAGAAACTGGCGGCGTTGAGCTGGAACCGGCTGATCGCGCCGGGCGGTTCGGTGACGATCGGGTTCCTGGGTACGGGCACGCCCGTGACGCCCACCCAGTTCAAGGTCAACGGTACGGTCTGCGCCAACGGCTGACCGCCACCCGCGCCGGTGGATGGCGCCCTCCCGCGTCATCCACCGGCCAGTGTGGACGGATTGTCGTCCGTTCAACTAGGCTACGGTCCGTGACGGATGAGCAGCCGGTACCGCCGGGCGTCGACGCGACCCGGCCCAGTGTCGCCCGCGTGTACGACTGGTTCCTGGGTGGCAAGGACAACTTCGCCATCGACCGCGAGGTCGCCCAGATGGCCCTGAAGATCACTCCGGACGGGCCGGCGGCCGGTCGGGCCAACCGAGCGTTCCTGCGCCGGGTGGTGCGCTACCTCGTGGTCGAGGCCGGCGTGCGGCAGTTCATCGACATCGGCTCGGGCCTGCCCACCCAGGGCAACGTGCACGAGGTCGCGAACAAGTACGCGCCGGACGCGCGCGTCATCTACGTCGACAACGACCCGATGGTGCTCGCGCACGGCCGCGCCCTGCTCGACAACGCCACCACGGCCACGGTCATCCAGGCCGACGCGAAGGATCCCGAGAGCATCCTCAACCACCCCGAGGTCGTCTCCCGCATCGACTTCTCGCAGCCGGTCGGCATGCTGCTGTTCGCGATCCTGCACCACCTGCGCGACGACGAGGACCCGGCCGGCGTGGCCGCCACGCTGCGCGCCCCGCTCGCCCCCGGCAGCCACCTCGCGATCTCGCACTTCCGCGACCCCGGCGCCGCGCATCCCGAGGCGTCCGCGAAGGCGCTGCAGGTCGAGAAGATCTTCAACGAGACCATGGGTACGGGCCGGTGGCGCAAGCAGGAGGAGATCCTCGCCTTCTTCGGCGACACCGAACTGCTCGAACCCGGGCTCGTCCCGCTGGCCGAGTGGCGGCCCGACCCCGACGCGGAGCCGGTCGCCCAGTCGGACACGTACTACACCTTCGTGGGCGGGCTCTCCCGCAAGAACTGACCGTCCGTCCCTCAGT
>JAEZGP010000418.1 GCA_023437285.1 Actinomycetes bacterium
TGTCGGGTCGGGCAGACTGTCTGCGTCGCAGACCTTCTTCGGGGGAGTGGAGTCCATGTCTCGCCTGGCCCGACTGAGCCTTGCCAACCGCGGCCTTACGGCGCTCATCGCGATCGTCGTGACCGTGTTCGGCCTTCTGACTATTCCATCGCTGAAACAGCAGCTCTTCCCGTCCATCGACTTCCCCGGCGCGTTCGTCTCCGCCAGCTTCCCGGGCGCCTCGCCCGAGGTGGTGGAGGAGCAGGTGACGGCCCGGATCGAGAGTGCCCTGCAGGGCACTCCGGGGCTCAAGAACTACTCGTCGACGTCGCGCGAGGGTCTGTCGCTCGTGCAGGTCGAGCTGGACTTCGGTACCGACCTGGATGCCGCGGTCGCCAAGATGGAAAGCTCCCTCAACCGGATCGCCGCCCAGCTTCCCGACGGCGTCGAGCCGCAGGTCTTCGCGGGCAGCACGGACGAGTTCCCGGTCGTGGTGCTCGCGGTGAGCGCCGACGGCGACCAGGACGTACTCGCCGACAAGCTGCGCTCGACCGTGCTGCCGAAGATCCAGGCCATCGACGGGGTACGCGAGGCCGCGCTGACCGGCGTGCGCGACAAGCAGGTGGTCATTACCCCGAACCCGGCGAAGCTCGCCGCGGCCGGCGTCGACGCGTCGGCGATCGCCACGCTGCTGCGTACCAACGGCATCGCGGTCCCGGCCGGCACCCTGACCGAGGGCGACAGGAGCGTCAACGTGCAGGTGGGCACCCCGGTCACCACGGTCGATCAGCTCAAGGGCCTCTACCTGGCCAGCAGCAAGGGCAAGCCGGTGACGCTGGGCGAGGTTGCCACGGTCGTGGCGCAGCCGGCCGAGGTCACCTCCATTACCCGTACCAACGGCAGGCCGAGCCTGGGCATCGGGGTGACCGCCACGCCGGACGGCAACGCGGTCGGCATCTCCCACGAGATCCGCGACCTGATCCCGGAGCTGAAGACGGACCTTGGCGCGGGCGCCGAGCTGACCCCGGTCTTCGACCAGGCGCCGTTCGTCGAGAAGTCCATCGAGGGCCTGACCACGGAGGGCCTGCTGGGCCTGGTCATGGCCATCATCGTGATCCTGGTCTTCCTGCTGTCGGTGCGTTCCACGGTCGTCACCGCCGTGTCGATCCCGCTGTCCGTGGTGGTGGCGCTGCTCGCCCTGGGTGCGTTCGACTACTCGCTCAACGTGCTCACCCTCGGCGCGCTGACCATCGCGATCGGCCGCGTCGTCGACGACTCCATCGTCGTACTCGAAAACATCAAGAGACACCTCGCGTACGGGGAGGAGAGGCGCGAGGCGATCCTCACCGCCGTCCGTGAGGTCGCCGGGGCCGTGACGGCGTCGACCCTGACGACAGTGGCGGTGTTCTCGCCGATCGCTCTGGTCGGCGGCATCGTGGGCCAGCTGTTCTCGTCGTTCGCGATCACGGTGACGGTGGCGCTGCTCGCCTCGCTGGTCGTGTCGCTGACGATCATCCCGGTGCTGGCGTACTGGTTCCTGCGGCCGGCGGCCACCACGGACGTCGAGGCGACCCGCGCGGCCGCCGACGCGAAGGAGCGCCGCGGCCTGCTGCAGCGCACGTACGTGCCGGTGATCGGGTTCGCCACCCGGCGGCGCTGGACCACGCTGGGCCTCGGCGTGCTCGTACTGTTCGTGACCTTCGGTCTCGGCAACCAGTTGAAGACCAACTTTTTCGACCAGTCGGGCCAGAACGCGCTGAGCATCACGCAGAAGATGCCGGTCGGCACGAGCCTGGCGGCCACGGACGCGGCCGCGAAGAAGGTGGAGGCCATTCTTGAGCGCACCGAGGGCGTGCAGACCTACCAGGTGAGCATCGGCGGGGCCGGCGCGTTCGGCATCGGCGGCAGCGGCGTCGGGGCGGCGGACTTCTCGCTGACGGTCGACGAGGACCACGACGCGCTCAAGCTGATGGACCAGCTGCGCGCCGAGACCGCCAAGCTGACCGACGCGGGCGAGATCAAGGTGGACGCCGGCAGCGGGGGCGGTTTCTCGGCCAGCAACCTGAGGGTCATCGTGACCGCGCCGGACACCGGAACGCTCCAGGCGGCCTCCGAGCAGGTCCGCGCGGCCATGGCCGGGGTGGCGAACATCGCGGACGTGACCACCGACCTGGCGGCCAGCTCGCCGCGCCTGCAGGTGGCGGTCGACCGCGACGCGGCGGCCGAGGCCGGCCTGACCGAGGCGACGATCGGGCAGAGCGTCGCGGCCGCGTTCCGGGGCACGCCGCTGGGCCAGTACACCCTGGACGGCAGCCAGCGCACGGTGGTGCTGCGCTTCGGGGCGGCGCCGACCAACGCCGCGCAGGTCGAGAACCTGCCGCTGGTCACCCCGGCCGGGATCGTGCCGCTCAAGCAGGTCGCCACGGTCACCAGCGTGGACGGTCCGGTGCAGGTCACGCGGTCCGAGGGCAGGCGGGTGGTGACGGTCAGCGGCACGGCGGTGTCCGACAACGTCGGCGCCGTGTCGCAGGACCTCACGAAGGCGCTGGAGAAGCTGTCGCTGCCGGACGGCGCCACGTACGAGCTGGGCGGCGCGAGCGCCGACCAGAGCGAGGCGTTCGCCAGCCTGGGCCTGGCCCTGCTCGCCGCCATCGCGATCGTCTTCATGATCATGGCGGCGACGTTCAAGAGCCTGGTGCAGCCGCTGATCCTGATGGTATCGATCCCGTTCGCGGCGACCGGCGCGATCGCGCTGCTGCTCGCCACGGACACGGCGCTGGGCGTACCGGCCCTGATCGGCATGCTGATGCTCGTCGGCATCGTGGTGACCAACGCGATCGTGCTGCTCGACCTCATCAACCAGTACCGCGAGCAGGGCATGAGCGTGCGCGACGCGGTGATCGAGGGTGGCCGGCACCGGCTGCGGCCCATCCTCATGACGGCCGTGGCGACGATTTTCGCCCTGCTGCCGATGGCGTTGGGCCTGACCGGCAGCGGCGGGTTCATCTCCAAGCCGCTGGCGGTCGTGGTGATCGGCGGTCTGCTCAGCTCCACGCTGCTCACGCTGGTGCTGGTACCGACGCTCTACACCATGGTCGAGGGCCGCAAGGAGCGCAGGGCGGCCAAGCGCGCCGCCCGGGAGGCGGCCGACGCGCCGGCGCCGGAGCAGCGTTCCGGGG
>JAEZGP010000464.1 GCA_023437285.1 Actinomycetes bacterium
CACCCGGGCAGGCCGGGCACCTGCCGGGTCAACCCGCGCCGGCCGGGCACGTGCCGGCCGGTCCGTCGTCGGGGTGGGGTGCCGCGGTCACCGCGCCGCCCACGACGCCGATGGTCGCCGGGCCCCGTCCACAGTCGATCGCCGTGGAGTTCGACGACGGCCGGCGCGCGTCGCTGGGGCTGCTCATCCTGGTCGGCCGCAACCCGGCGGCCGCGCCGGACGAGTTCGCCGCCCAGCTCGTGGCCGTCGGCGACGACAGCCGGTCGGTGTCCAAAACGCACCTCGCCCTGGGTTGCGACGAGCGCGGCGCCTGGGTAGTCGACCGGCACTCGACGAACGGTACCGCCGTCATCGAGGCCGGCGGCCGGATGCGCTGCCCGCCGGGCGAACGCGTCTACCTGCGGCTGCCGGCCACCATCCGGTTCGGCGACCGCACCCTGCACGTGGTGGCCAGCTGACCCCGCGCACAGCGTGAGGTGACCAACCGCCCGTCCGGTGAACCCGAGGAGGCAACAGCGTGCACGTCGGTGGGGTCCTACGTGGCCTGTCCGCGGGACCGGGCCGGCGCGCCTTCTCAGCGGTCGTCCTCACGGCCGCCGCCGCGGTGCTCGCCACCATGGCGTACCTGTGGCAGGGGTACGCCCAGGCGGAGGTCTCGCTCAACGACGGCGGCGTGTGGGTCACCAACCGTGACTTCGGCCTGGTGGGCCGGTTCAACCGGCCCGTCGAGCAGCTCGACGCGCAGCTGAGCCCCACCCCGGACGCGCAACCCGACGTCGACGTGCTGCAGGACGCCGACACCGTGTTCGTCCACGACCGCAGCGGGTCGACGCTGCGGCGCATGGACGTCGCGCTGGTGGACCTGGGCCTGGAGTCGCTGGACCTGCCGGCCGGCGCCGAGGTGGCCCTGGGCGGCGGCGCGGTGGCGATCCTGGTGCCGGACACGGGCAAGGTGTGGGTCCGGCCGATCGACTCGGTGCTGTCGCTCAACGTCGCCAAGGACCCCCCGGCGGCCGAGGCCGGTGGCGGCGCGGCGCTGGCGATGAGCGCCGACGGTACGGCGTTCGTCGTGTCGGCGGCCACGGACACGCTGGTCACGGTGACCGGCGGGGCGGGCGGGTCGGCGACGGCGAGCAAGCGCGCCCTCGGGGTCGACGTGTCGACGGCGACAGTGACGGCCGTCGGTGACTCCCCGGTGGTGCTCGGCGCCGGCGGGCGGCTGGTTCTGCCCGGCGGGCAGGCGACGCTGCCACCGCAATACCAGGCGGGTGCGGTGCTGCAACAGCCCGGCCCGCAGGCGGACACCGTGCTTGTGGCCGCCGACCAGGGCCTGGTCGCGGTCGACCTGTCCAGCCGCGACGTGGCGGTCATCTCCGATCTGGGCGGCGGCGACGCGGCCGCCCCGGTGCGCCTGGGGTCCTGCGTACACGCGGCGTGGGCCAAGCGCCCCACGTACCTGCGCCGCTGCGACGGCATCGCGGCCGAGGAACCCAAGCAGCTCACCGACGCGACCCCGGGCAGCGCGCTGGCGTTCCGGGTGAACCGGCAGATGATCGTCCTCAACGAACTCGCCTCCGGCAAGATCTTCGTGTACGAGCGGGGCGGCAAGGACCTGGGCAACTGGAAGGACCTGCTGCCCCCGGTCAACCGGGACAAGGACGACAAGTCCGAGAAGAAGCCGGACGTCACGAAGAAGAACCACCCGCCCGTGGCCCGGCCGGACCGGTTCGGCGCCCGACCCGGGCAGGCCGCCACGCTGACCGTGCTCGACAACGACGGCGACATCGACGGCGACGTACTCATCATCCGGGCCGTCGCGAAGATCCCGGGGGAGGCCGGCCAGCTGTCCATCGTGGGCAACGGGCAGGCGCTGCAGTTCGTCGCCACGCCGGGCTGGGACAAGCCGGTGCGGTTCAAGTACACGATCGACGACGGCCGCGGCGGCGTGGCCAGCGCCGACGTGACCGTGAGCGTGCGCACCAGCCGGCAGAACTCGCCGCCGTACCTGCTCAAGCGCAAGCCCGGCTCCGGCCAGGAGGTCACCGTCGGCCAGGGCGGCGTGGCCAACCGCGAGGTACTCAAGGACTGGCGCGACCCGGACGGCGACCCGCTGGTCCTCGCATCGGCCGAGGTCGGCGCTCCGGACGCGGTGCGGTTCACGGCCGTCGGCGAGGTCACCTATGCCGACGCGGGGACGTCCAACGGACGCAAGAGCGTGGCGCTCACGGTCACCGACGGGCGGGCCAGTACGGAGGGGCAGCTGCCCGTACGGGTGCTGCCGGCGACGACGAACGGGCCGCCCCGGGCGATGGACGACCGGGTCGCGACCGTCGCCGGGCTGCGCGCCACGCTGCGGCCCCTCGACAACGACTCCGACCCCGAAAGCGGCGTACCGGGCAGCGGGTCGCGGCTGCGCGTCACCTGGGTGTCCCAGGCGCCCGCGAACACGTCGGTGATCCTCAACGACAAGAACGGCACGATCGCGTTCACCGCCGCCCGCCCCGGCACCTACTACCTGCGGTACGAGATCACCGACGGTGAGCACACCGCCCGGGCCCGCATCCGCGTCGACGCCCGCGCGCCGTCGTCGGCGAACCCGCCCGTCGCCGTCACCGACAGCGCGGTGCTGCGCGGCGGGTCGCCCGTGTCCGTCGACGTGCTCGCCAACGACATCGACCTCGACGGCGACGTGCTGGTCGTGCAGTCCGTCGACGTGCCCGGCAACTCCGGCATCACCGTGTCGGTCGTGGGCCTGCGCTGGCTGCGCATCGCCTCGTCGCAGGCCGGCGACGGGACCGTCGCGGTGCGCTACGTGGTCTCCGACGGCGGCAACACCGACGAGGGCGTGGTGCAGGTCAGCCGGCTGTCAGCCACCTCGGACAACCAGGCGCCCACGGCGGTCGACGACGCGACCGTGGTGCGCGCCGGCGGCGTGGTGACCCTGCGGCCGATGGCCAACGACAGCGACCCCGAGGGCGAGCCGGTCACCCTGGATCGCACGGTCGTGCCCGACGGTTCCTCGTCGGGCACCTGGACCGTCGTCGGCGACGCGGTGCGCTTCGCGGCCCCGGACCGGCCCGGCACGGCGACGGCCAGCTACACCATCCGCGACCCGGAGGGCCGCTCGGCGGTGGCCCAGCTGTCGGTGACCGTGATCGCGGCCGACGCGGCGCAGAACCAGCCGCCCCGCCCGGCGACGGTGCAGGCGCGCGTGTTCGCCGGCGCCACGGTGCGCATCCCGATCCCGGTGGAGGGCAGCGACCCCGACGGCGACGCGGTCACGCTGCTCGGCCCGATCGAGGCGCCGCACTTCGGCCGCATCATCGCGCAGGGCCCCGACTACCTGGACTACCAGGCGTACGCGGGGATGGCCGGCACGGACGAGTTCAGTTACCGGGTACGCGACGGGTACTCCGCGCGCGGCACCGGTACCGTGCGGGTGGGTGTCGTGGCCCGGCCGGAGCGCGACTCGGCGCCCGTGGCGGTCGACGACAGCTACACGGTCGCCCCCGGTACGACGATCCGGGTGCCCGTACTCGCCAACGACAGCGACGCCGACGGCGACGCGCTGACGGTCGAACCGCTCGCGCCGCTCAACCCGAACCTGCCCGCCGGTGTCTCGCTCGAGGCCGGCCAGCGGGTGGCCGTGACGGCCGGCGACGACGACGGCGACGTGGTCCACGTGACGTACGGGATCAGCGACGGGCGGGGTCAGCGCGCCTCGGCGACGATCACGGTGACCGCCGAGGACGGCGCGAACCTCGCCCCGGTGGCCCGCGACGACCTGGTCACCGACGTGCCGGCCGGGGCGAGCGCCGTCGAGGTGGACGTGCTCGCCAACGACGACGACCTCGACGGCAGCCGTGCCGCGCTGGAGCTGGAGCCGCTCGACGCGGGCAACGGCCCGGCCAGTACGGTCACGCCGGCCCGGCTGCTGCGGGTGGGGCTAACGGACGCGCCGCGCATGGTCGCCTACCGGATCACCGACGAGCGCGGCGGCACGGCCACGGCGTTCGTCCGGGTGCCCGCCGCCGGCAACCAGCCGCCCGTACGCGTCAAGGACGCCCCGGAGCTGCGGGTCAACGCGGGCGGCGAGCTGACGGTCGACCTGGCGACCCAGGTCAGCGACCCGGAGGGCAAGCCGGTGCGGCTCACCACCGGCGCGGCGATGTCGACGTCGCCGGTGCCCGGGCTGACCCTGGACCCCGGCCGCACGACGGCGACCTCGTTCACGCTCGTGGCCGCGACGGCGCCGACCGGCCCGGCCATGGTGGTGATCGAGGTGACCGACGCGGCGACCGCCGACGACCCGGCCGGGCGGGTGGCGACGATCAGCCTGCCCGTGACGATCGTGCCGCCGGCCGGGCAGGATCCGACGTTCGCGTGCCCGCCCGCCGAGCCGCAGGCCGGCGCCCCGGCGGTGATCGTGGACCTGGCCACCTGCGTACCGACGCCGGACCGCAAAGCCCGCGCGGGCCTGACCTTCGCCGACGTGTCCGGCGTGCCGTCGGGCGTGCAGGCGCAGCTCGACGGCACGCGGCTGCGCGTCACCGCCGACGAGACGGCCGCCGTCGACAAGCCGGCCGCGCTCACCCTCAAGGTCACCGACGTCAACAACCGGTCCGCCGACGGCGAACTCGGCATCGTGGTCCGCCCGGCCGCGCTGGCCATGGCGATGACCGACACGGTCGACGGCCTGCGCGCGGGAGCGCAGACCACGGTCGACGTGACCGCCAACGACGTCAACCCGTTCCCCGCCAAGCCGCTGACCGTCACCGCCGTGGGCACCGGCCCGGGGGTCACGGCGCGGGTGGCCGGCAACCAGGTCGTCATCAAGGCCAACGGCGACTTCTTCGGCCGCAGCGCGCTGACCTACCAGGTGCAGGACGCCACCGGCGACCCCGCGCGGGTCGTCGGCGGCCAGATCGTGGTCAACGTCGTCGGCAAGCCCGGCGTGCCGGCGCGGCCGGCGGCCCGCTCCACCGGCGACGGCGTGGCCGTGCTGACCTGGCTGGAGCCCGACGCCAACGGCGCGGCGATCACCGGTTACGACGTGATGGGCGAGGGCGGCTTCAAGCAGCGCTGCGCCAACACGGTCTGCCAGCTCAAGGGCCTGCGCAACGGCAGCCGCTACCACTTCCAGGTGCGCGCCTGCAACGTGGTCGGCTGCGGCGGCTACAGCGCCCCGTCGGCCGAGGTGCGCCCCGACGTGCGGCCCGATCAGCCGGCCGCGCCGCGCACGAAGTTCGGCGACGGGTCGGTCACCCTGACGTGGTCGGCGCCGACCAGTCGCGGGTCGAAGATCGAGGGGTACGAGCTTGAGGTGTCCCCGCCCGTGGGCGGCGCCCGGCGGGTCACCGGCACCACGTACACGTGGACCGGGCTGACCAACGGCGTGGCGTACACGTTCCGGGTGCGCGCCTACAACGCCTCGCCGACGCCGAGCGAGTGGAGCCCGGACTCGGCGCCGGAGACGCCCGCCAAGGCGCCCGACCCGCCGGCGGCCCCGACGGCGGCCGGGGTGGTCGCCGGCATCGGCAAGCAGATGAACGTGCAGTGGGCGCCGCCGAACACGAACGGGGCGCCGATCAGCGGGTACGAGCTGACGGTCGTGCGCGCCGGCGCGGCCGAGCGGACCGTCGCCGTGGACGGCGACACCACGCCCGCGACGGTCGACGTCGACAACGGCGTGAACTACACGTTCCGGGTCGTGGCCATCAACAAGGCGGGCAAGTCCGCGCCGAGCGCCGACTCGGCGGCCACGGTGGCGCACGGCAGGCCGTTCCAGGTGACCTCGTTCTCCGTCGTCGACAACAACGGCGGCACGGGCTACGACCGGCGGGTGCGCTACGCGCTGAACCCGCCCAACGACAACGGCATGGCCAGCGCGCGGTACGAGTTCAACTACTCGGGCGGCGACGTGGTGAACTACGCGGCGGCGGCCACGGGCGGGTTCGTGCCGAACCTCACCAACGGCACCGCGTACCGGCTGAAGGTGCGCGCCTGCAACGACATGTGCGGCGAATGGTCGGCGCAGAGCGCCGCCGTCACCCCGTACGGTCCGGTGAACACGCCCGGGGCCGGGGCGGCCAAGAACGGTGCCCGCCACGTCACCGTGTCGTGGAGCCAGCCCGCCGCCAACGGCCGGCCCATCGCCCGCCTGGAGATCAGCCTCAACGGCGGCGGCTGGGAGAACGTCGGTACGGGCAACGGCAACCGGACCGTCGGCGACGGGCCCAACCAGACCTGGCAGATCCGGGTCCGGGCGATCGACAGCGCCGGGCAGGTCAGCGCGATCGCCTCGGCCCAGGCCGCGACCGACCCGCCGCAGGTCAACGTGAGCAAGGGCGCTCGCACGTCGGCGTCGGACTGCACCACCTCGGCGTGCGCGCTGATCGTCATCGAGCTGGTGAACTTCCCGGCGAACACCACCGTGTCCTGCTCGTTCAAGTCGTCACATTCGGGCGACGTGTTCTCCAACGGCTCGTACCGCACCAACGGCGACGGCTACTACCGGGGCCAGACCACGAAGTACTTCGGGTGGCCGGGCGGCTACGTCGAGGTCACGTGCAACGGCGTCACGGGTCGGAGCCCGGCATGGTAGGCGCTCACCGACGACATCCACTGTGGAGGAGCAAGTCATGACCGTCGCCCCGGAGACGACCGCCTGTACGCCCCAGGCGGCGGGCCTGTTCGCCGAGGACTTCGCCCGCCTGGTCAACAACGTCGAACTGGCCGTGGTGGGCAAGACCCGCTGCGTACGGCTGGCGCTGTCGTGCCTGTTCACGGGCGGTCACCTGCTGCTGGAGGACGTGCCGGGCACCGGCAAGACGTCGCTGGCCAAAGCGATCGCGCGCACGGTGAAGGGCGAGCACCGCCGGGTGCAGTTCACCCCCGACCTGCTGCCCAGCGACGTGACCGGCGGCAACGTCTACAGTCCGCAGACCGGCCAGCTCAGCGTGCGGCCCGGGCCGATCTTCACCAACATCCTGCTGGCCGATGAGATCAACCGCGCGTCGCCGAAGACCCAGTCGGCGCTGCTGCAGGCCATGGAGGAGGAACAGGTCACCATCGACGGGGTCAACTACCCGCTCGAACTGCCGTTCATGGTGATCGCCACGCAGAACCCGATCGAGCAGGCGGGCACGTACCCGCTGCCCGAGGCCCAGTTGGACCGGTTCCTCATCCGTACCGAGCTGGGGTACCCGGACGCGCAGGCCACCACGCGGCTGCTCGCCGAGGCGGCGCACCGCGACCGGTCCACCCTCATCGCGCCGCTGATCACGCCCACCGGCGTCGTCGAGCGCTCGCGGCTCGTCGCCGGGGTGCACGTGGACCCGGCGGTGCTGGCGTACATCAGCGCGATCGCTGAGGAGACCCGCCGCGCCAAGGGCGTCAAGATCGGCGTGAGCGTACGCGGCTGCCTGTCGCTCGTCCGGCTGGCGAAGACGTGGGCCGCCGCGCAGGGCCGCCACTACGTGCTGCCCGACGACGTGCTCGAACTGGCCGTCCCGGCCCTGGCCCACCGCGTCGTGCTCGACGTGGAGGCCGAGTTCTCCGGCACCACGGCCGTCGGGGTGATCGAGCGGGTTCTCAGCGTCGTGCCGGCGCCGGCGTTCCGGAGTTCCTGACGTGTTTGGGCGCCGCACCCCTCAGCCCGGCCAGGCGGAGCCCGCGCCGCGGTCCGC
>JAEZGP010000583.1 GCA_023437285.1 Actinomycetes bacterium
ATGACCTGACCACCACAGGTGGCCTCGTCCTGGTTGAGCAGGTAGACGCCGACGCCGACGAGGATGACGCCGAGGACGAGCATGCCGAACTTGTTCTTCACGATGTTCCAGATCACGTGGAATCCCCGATTCGTAGGAATGGCCCACGCAGGCTAGTGGCGCCGCCATCGAGGCGGACATCGACCATTCAGCTGGTCTACGGCTTGCGTTCAGCAAACACCCGGGTACGCGCAGTGATGAACGCGAGTATTTGAGTCGCCGATCCGGCATCGCTGGGACTTCATAGACGGCGTTCCGCTCGATCGATGACCGTCGGCGCTGCTCGCTCGCGCCTATCCGACTACTGGTCGCCGTAGCGGTATCGGCAGGCGATGATCTCGACATCGTCCTTGGTGCTCCGATACACCAGCCGATGTTCGCGGTCGATTCGACGGGACCAGAAGCCGGACAGTTCTCCCCGAAGGGGTTCCGGTTTGCCGATGCCCTCGTAGCCGTTGCGCATGACGTCCGTGATGAGGTCGTTGATGCGCTTGACCAGCTTGCGGTCGGTGGCTGCGGTACTGGCTCCAGGCTGTCGCGGTGAAGACCAGCCTCACGCGACATCCCGCACGGTGGCCGGGTCGATCAGGTCTCGCTCGGCGGCGTCACCCTGCTCAAGCTCGGCGATCGATCGGCGGAGGGCTGCGGCGTTGGCCGGGTTGCGCGAGAGGTACTCGGTTTCCTTCATCGCCTCGTACTCGGCAAGCGGGACGATGACTACCGGTTCGTGGCCCGAGCGGGTCACCACCACTTCCTCGGCGTCGTTGACGACGCTGTCGAGTTCGGCGGCCAGGTTCTAGCGTAGTTGGGTGAAGTTCACGGTCCGCATGACGACCTCCAGGTAGGTACAGAAATCTGTACCTCGGTGACGCCTGTTGGCCCGCTCCTGGCGATGTGTGCTTCGCTGCCGTACGGGCCGAGGTCGCGGTTTGTGCGATCTACACAGAGCCGCTGACCCGCGCGAGAGCGGGCCGCCAGGGACCCCAACCGTAAATCCGCCACGGTAGATACCGCTGGCCGTTGGCTTGGCCGCTCTCCGCTCTGATCTGCGTCACAGCGCCCATCACTCGGAATCGTTTGTGGTCGCTTGCATACCGGATCGTACCCGCTCTGTACCTAACGATCATGAGGCCGCCGCAGGTCTCAGCCTCGAGTAGCGTGGGTTCCGTCGCGACAACAGGCGCGCCAAGACGCCCAAGGGAACAGCCGAACGGCCAGGAGTAAGCGAGCTTCTAGCTTCAAGCCCCTCGGACAATGACAGCACGAAGGGTTGTCGAGAATTACTCCCTGCCCCGAGTCAGTCAAGTCAAGATGGCTAGTTTGTGATGTAAGTCACACATAATGCCCTGCCACGGAGCCTGAATTAGTTCAGTATTGATTCATGAGGACGATGCAGTGGAGTGACGCAGCACGCACACCGCGTGATGTCGCGGCTGCCGTCGAGTCGTCTGGTGAGGTCCGGCTGGAACGGCGAGGCGGCGAGGTTCCGTTCGTGATCACACGTGAAGATCGTGTCAGGGATTCACAAGAAGCCATGGAGACTGCGGCCCGGATGATAAGGAGCCTCGTTACCCACGATCAACCGGATCGCCTGGAATCCCTCCTGACAGATGTACTTCCGTGGGTCCGCTTCCTACCGCCAAAGGATCGGGCGGAGTTCGCTAAGGAATTCGCCTGGACCATCGAAGCTTGCAGTGATCTGAAGCTTTGGGCGCCGTTTGGGCGAATGTTGCATGAGTGGCAGCAGACCGCTGCAATACATGCAGATCCAGCATTGGCCAAGGAGCTTTCGCGGGCTCTTGATGCAGATCTTGGGCCAGTCCTGATGCCAATGCCGGAGGATGACGGTGCCGAAGCGGAATGAACGCGTTGCACCGCCAGCTCCACCGGGCGGCTGGGAATTGAGGTACGCCGACAAGAAGGCTGTAGATGGGTGGGAGGAGCTGGTCCGAAGCGTCCCTCACAACCTGTTCAGGGCTTACGAAGCATTGATTCATCGACCGACAGAGCCGACTGTCCACAGCCGACAACAGCGACTAAAGGGTGAACTCGGAACTCGCATGATCCGAGGCGTCAACCTTGAGCAGTGGCAGTACGAGGTGACCGGCGGCGGAAGAATCTGGTACTGCCCAGATCCAGACCAGCGCATCGTGTGGCTGACGCTTGCGGCGACCGGGCACCCTCAACAGACCGACTGAGCCATCCAGTCCCATCTGCCGCCGCTTATCAGTCTCGACGGCAGACGGGGCCTCTGCGTGTCAGCGAGAGTCAGAGCTTCAGCTCGGCCGGTAAGGCAACGCGTCGGCCCACTGCCGTAACACGTTCGCCGCTTCAGCCCTCAACGGGCCATCATCTGGTTTCCAAACTCCGGCGCCGCCACGTCAATGGGTCCATCCGTCGCCGGTGGTAGCATGCAGTCCACCATCGAACAACTCGGCCCCGAAACCGATCTGTCACCCATGTCCTGCGACCCGACATTGGGCCTTCTCCTGGCGTCACAGCCAGAGTCACAGCTATCGTCACAGTCATGGCGACAGCGAATCTCACGGTCTCCCTGGATCCAGCCGTCATCGATATGGCTAAAGCGCAGGCGGCTCAGCGCGGGATGGCCGCCTCCGCCTGGGTCGCCAAGCTGATCCGCGATGCCGCCCTCGTCGAGGCGTCGCGCCGCTACGACGCTTACAACCAGGCCAACGACGACCGGGCCGACATGGCCGTGTGGGACGCCGCCAATTCCGCTGAGCAGGACGAGCGCCTGGCCGGTGCAGAGTGGTGAACCAGGGCGAGATCTATGAGCATGACGTCAACGGCGTGCGCTTCCGCGTCCTGGTCGTCTCGTCCGACGGGCACAACCAGGCGCGGACACCATGGATCGCCCCAATCCGGCATGGCAACACCAACATCCCCCCGTACCTGGTCGCCCTGCACGACGCCGATCCGCTCGGCGGCGCTGTGGACCTCGACCGGCTGCGTCGTGCCGCACCAAACGGGCAATCGCTGGGTCTGGTAACAGGAACAACCATGAACCGTGTCCGGGAAGCCGTCTTCGCCGTCTTCGCCGCGTGACGCGCCAGAACTCCGGGACGACGGGAAACGGCAACGCTTCCGCCCAGAGCCGCAGCACCTCCGTGGCCTCGGTTCGAGGCGGTCCATCGTCGGACTGGCCGACGAGCAGGCGCTGCTCTTTCGGCAGAGTCAGGTCGCGGTAGAACTGCAGATCCTCGAACCCGTAGGTCCCAACGTCGTAGCTCGTTGCGCCGTACACGAGCCTTGGGACTCGCGCCCTAACAATCTTGATCAGGGATGTCTGTGCAGGTCAGGACGGTTCTAGAGTGGGCCGCCAGGGACTCGAACCCTGAACCTACGGATTAAAAGTCCGCAGCTCTGCCATTGAGCTAGCGGCCCGCGCCGCTCAGGGTACCTGGCCGGGTGCCCGCCGACCGAGTCAGTTAGGCCCCCAGGCCGGATCACCTGGCGCTGAGCCGCGGTGG
>JAEZGP010000607.1 GCA_023437285.1 Actinomycetes bacterium
GCACCACGACGTACATCGACTACGCGTTTCAGCGGCCGGGGGAGCGGCTGCCGGAGGTCCTGGCCCAGTGGGCCCGGCGGGCCGAGGGGCGCTCAGCCATCGACTTCAGCTTCCATATGGCCGTCACATCGCCCTACCCGGATCTCGTCGCGGACATGGCGCTCGTGGTGGCTGACGGCGTCACCAGCTTCAAGGTCTTCATGGCCTACAAGGGCCTGGCCATGCTTGACGACGCCCAACTGTTCTCGATTCTGACCGAGTCGAGCAGGCTCGGCGCCACGCTGTGCGTGCACGCCGAGAACGGCCACATCATCGACGTCCTCGCCGAGCGGATGGTGCGGGCGGGCAGAACCGGGCCGCTGGGCCACCTGTTGTCCCGCCCGCCCGAGACCGAGGTCGAGGCCGTCAACCGCGCGATCGTCCTGGCCAACCTGGCCGACGCTCCGCTGTACTTCGTGCACCTGTCGACGGCGGGCGCCACCGCGGCCGTGGCCGAGGCCCGGGCGGCCGGACGCCCGATTTCGGGAGAAACGTGTACGCACTATCTCCTGCTCGACGAGGAGGTCTATTACACGCCCGGGTTCGAGGCGGCCAAGTACGTGGTCAGCCCGCCTCTTCGCGGCCGGGAGCACCGTGAGGCCCTCTGGCGCGGCCTGCGCGACGACGCGCTGGGGGTGGTCAGCTCGGATCACTGTCCGTTCTGCATGGCCGGCCAGAAGACCCTGGGCGCCGACGACTTCCGGCGCATCCCCAACGGCGCGCCGGGCATCGAACATCGGGTACCGATGATGTACGGGCACGGCGTGCGGCCAGGCCGGCTGAGCCTGGAACGGTTCGTCGAGGTGGTGGCGACCGAGCCGGCCCGCCGGTTCGGGTTGCATCCCACGAAGGGCGTGATCCGGCCGGGCTCGGACGCGGATCTCGTCGTCCTCGACCCCGACGCCGCCTCGGTGGTCATGGCCCAGACCATGGCGCAGAACTGCGACTACACGCCCTTCGAGCGGTGGCACGTGCCCGGCCGCGTGGACGAGGTCTACCTGCGTGGAGAACTGATCGCCCGGCGTGGCCGGTTTGTCGGCCGCGAGGACGGGGGGCGGTTTTTGCCCCGCCGCCCGGCGTGAAACACCTCGGCGTCGGTCGTGGGCAGCCTCTTGACAGGCGGCCATATTGCATACACGATTCCCTCCCACGGGGCGGCTTCGTTGAGTTTTCTCCTCAAAATTGAGAGCCTTGCATACAATGTGGAGGTGCCTGCATGGCAAAGCGTTCCTGGCGAGGGCGGGCGGTGGCTGTGCTCGTCGCGGCGAGCCTCGGTCTCGCGGCATGTAGTGACAGTGATGAGCCCACGTCCGGCGCCGGTGGCGGCCAGACGACGCTGACCATCGCCGCTCCTGGGGTCCTGTCGAGTCTTGACTCGGAGCGCTACCAGGGCTTCATTTCCATCGACCTGCTGCCCAACATCGCCGGTACCCTCGTGCGCTTCAAGAAGCCCGAGGCCGGCGCCACCAAGCTGCAGACCCCCGACCAGCTCGAGCCGGAGCTCGCGGAGTCCTGGACGCTGAGCGAGGACCGCAAGAAGATCTCCTTCAAGCTGCGCGACGCCAAGAGCCAGTTCGGCAACGTGATCACCTCCGAGGACGTCAAGTGGTCCGTCGAGCGGATGGTCAACAGCAAGGGCGTCCCGATCGCGAAGATCCTGATGGGGATCGGCGGCTGGGACATCGAGAAGCCCATCACCGTGACCGACGACAAGAACTTCGTCATCAACGTCGCGCGGCCGAACGCGGTGAGCGTCTCCATCCTCAGCACGTTCTTCATGACCATCTATGACTCGGTGGAGGCCAAGAAGCACGCCACCGCCGACGACCCCTACGCCTACAAGTGGCTGGAGGCCAACAGCGCCAGCTTCGGGCCCTACCAGGTCAAGTCGTTCGACCCCGGCAAGGAGGTCCGCCTCAGCGCCAACCCGAACTACTTCCGCGACGCACCGAAGGTCAAGGAGGTCGTGGTTCGTGCCGTGGCCGACGCGTCCAACCGGCTCCAGCTGGCCCAGAGCGGGCAGGTCGACGTGGCCACCTCGATGAGCTTCGACCAGCTGACCGCGCTGCAGAAGAACGCCGATGTCCGGCTGGAGCGGGTGCTCTACCCGAACATCGACGTGCTCGTACCGAACCTGAAGTCCAAGCCGTTCGACGACAAGCGCGTCCGGCAGGCCATCGCGCACGCCCTCGACCGCAAGGCGATCGTCGACTCTGCCTACCAGGGCTTCGCGGCCGCGTCCGCCGACTTCATCCACGACGACTTCGGTGCGCCGGCCGGTGAGCCGGCCATGACCCACAACCTCGACCGGGCCAAGCAGTTGCTCGCCGAGGCCGGGCTGCCCAACGGGTTCCCGATGGAACTGGCCTACAACGCGGCCAACGTGGGGGCCCACAGCGAGCAGGTGGCGGTCCAGATCCGGTCGCAGCTGGCCAAGGTCGGCATCGAGGTGAAGCTCAACAACGTGGCCTCCGGCGCCGACTTCGACGCCGCCAAGCGCGAGGGCAAGCTGCAGTCCTGGCTGGCCACGAGCACCCCGCTGATCCCGGACCCCGCCTACTACCTGCAGGTCTTCTACTCCACCGGTGGACTGACGAACCTGCAGAACTACAGCTCCCCGACGGTCGACGACCTGTCCCGCAAGATCCTGGAGACGCAGCCGGGTGCTGAGCGGGAGGCCCTGGTCAAGCAGGTCAACGACTTCATGCTGAGCGACATGCCGGCTGTTCCGCTGGTCGACTCGCAGAAGTACTACGTGTTCAAGAAGAACGTGACCGGGTTCGTCAGCCACGCCCAGGGCCACGTGAACTACTACGACATTTCGATCTCCTGAACCCCGCCGGGTGCTCCCGCCGACGATCGGCGGGAGCACCCGGGCGGACCGCCAGTGGCAGAGCGC
This sequence comes from Actinomycetes bacterium, assembly GCA_023437285.1. GTDB lineage: Bacteria > Actinomycetota > Actinomycetes > Mycobacteriales > Micromonosporaceae > Luedemannella. The sequence continues at coordinate 2,939 of JAEZGP010000607.1, forward strand.
GTCGATCCGATCGACCGGCGCTGCCGAACCGGAGAAAGCAGGACCTGTACTGATGTACCGCTTGGGAGTTGACGTCGGTGGCACCTTCACGGATGTCCTCCTCATCGAGGAGGCCACCGGGAAGACCCGGCGTACGAAGGTGCCCTCGACGCCGCAGGACCAGTCCGTCGGTGTCATCGAGGGGGTGACCCGCATCCTCGCCGACGCCACCGCGCGAGCGGCGGATGTCCGCCAGTTCCTGCACGGAACGACGGTGGCCACCAACGCCGTCCTGGAACGCCGCGGCGCCCGGGTAGGCCTGGTCGTGACCGTCGGCTACCGGCAGGTCCTGCACATCGCGAGGTCGTTCGTACCGGGCGGGCTGGGCGGCTGGATCGTCTGGGACCGGCCGGCCGAGCTGGTGGCGCTCGACGATGTGCGCGAGGTGCCCGGCCGGATGGACTTCCAGGGCAACCAGGTCGAACCCCTCGACGAGGCGGCGGTTCGGGCGGCCGTCCGCCAGCTCGTCGACCGCGGCGTCGACGCCCTGGCCATCGGCTTCGTCAACTCCTACGCCAACCCCGCGCACGAACTGCGCGCCGCCGAGATCGCCGCGCAGGAGGCACCCGGCGTACCGGTCTCCACGTCCGCCGGCGTCCTGCCCGAACTGGGCGAGTACGAGCGGACCCTGACCACGGTCGCCAACGCCTACGTGCGTCCCGGCGTCGGGGCGTACCTGAGGAACCTCAGCGCCAAGCTGGTCGCCGAGGGCCTCGTGGGCGAGCGCCGCGTGCTGCGCTCCGACGGCGGCCTCATGACTTTCGAGCGGGCCGAGGACATCCCGGTCAGCCTGCTGATGAGCGGACCCGCCGGAGGCGTCGCCGCCGCGGTGGCGCTCGGGCCGGCGGCCGGCTTCCGGGACCTGCTCACCCTGGACATGGGCGGCACGTCGACCGACGTCGCCCTGATCGAGAACGGCACCCCCGTCATCCGGCGGGAGACGACCGTGGCCGACCTCGCCGTACGCGCACCGTCGATCGACGTGCAGACGGTGGGTGCCGGCGGCGGATCCATCGCGCACGTACCCGAGTTGACGGGTGCGCTGCGGGTCGGGCCGGCCAGCGCCGGAGCGCTGCCCGGACCCGCCACATACGGTCGCGGTGGCGTGCTGCCGACGGTCACCGACGCCAACGTCGTGCTGGGTTACCTCCCGCAGGCGTTGCTCGGCGGTGCCATGCCCCTGGATGTCGAGAAGGCCCGTACGGCGGTCGGTACGGTTGCCACGAAGCTCGGCATCTCGGTGGAGGCGGCCGCCGCCGCGATCATCGACATCGTCAACGAGAACATGCTCGGCGCGCTGCGGCTGGTCTCGGTGCAGCGCGGCTACGACCCCCGGCGCTTCGCGCTGTTCGGCTTCGGCGGCGCCGGTCCGCTGCACGCCAACGCGCTGGCCAAGCTCCTCGGCTCCTGGCCGGTGGTGATTCCCCAGTCGCCCGGCGTGCTCTGCGCCTACGGTGACGCGTCGACGGGCGTACGCGCCGAGGCCAACAGGTCCATCGTGCGCCGCCTCGACGAGTTCGACGAGCGGCAACTGCACGCCGAGTTCGCCGACCTGGCAACGCAGATCGACACGGAGTTCGACCGGGCCGGCGTGCCGGCCGACGCCCGTACCGTGCGGTTCGAGGCGGACGTGCGCTACCACGGCCAGGGCTTCGAGGTCTCGGTCGACGTCGGGCCGGCCAGCCAGGGCGGCCTGATCACGAAGCTGCGCACCGGATTCGACGAGGCACACGAGCGGTTGTTCGGGTTCGCGATCGACGAACCGCACGAGATCGTCAACATCCGGGTGGTCGGCACCTCCTCCGACGTGACGATCAAGCCGGTCGAGATCGAGCAGGGCGGCCGCGACGCGCAACGCGCGGTGATGGGCCGCCAACAGGTGTACGTCAACGGTGCCTGGCAGGAGGCGCTGCTCTACGACCGGACCGCCCTGCGCGCCGGCAACGAGGTGCCCGGACCGGCGATCGTCGTCGAGATGGACTCGACCAGCCTCATCCTGCCGGGCTGCGTCGCACACGTCGACAAGCTGGGCAACCTGGTCATCCTGCCCGCCGAGAATGGGGTGTCGTCATGAGCGCGGTCATTGTCGAGACGCCGCGGCCGGCGCGTCCGGTGGAGGTCGAGACCGCCGTCCTCGACATCGTCGAGAACGCGTTGCGTAACGCCCGCTTCGAGATGGACGCCGTCGTCATGCGCACCGCGATGTCGCCCGGCATCCGCGAGCAGCACGACGCGTTCCCGCTGATCGCCGACCGGCGCGGCCGGATGGTCGCCGGCCAGTTCGGCTCGTTCATCGACGGGTTCCTCACCGGCTACGACGGTACGGTCGAGGAAGGCGACGTCTTCTTCACCTCCGACCCGTACGCCTGCGAGGGCGCGATCAGCCACGCCAACGACTGGCTGGTCCTGCTGCCGATCTACTACAACAAGGCGCTGGTCGGCTGGGCGGCGATGTTCGGGCACATGAGCGACGTCGGCGGGAAGGTCCCCGGCAGCCTGCCCACCGACGCGGTGTCCATCCACGAAGAGGGCGTCATCGTCCCGCCGGTCAAGCTGATCCGGGGCGGCACGCTCGACCAGCAGCTCCTCGACACCATCCTCAACCAGGTGCGGCTGCCGAGCTGGAACCGCGCCGACCTGAACGCGGTCCTGGCGTCCTGTCGTACGGCCGAGACCCGGGTGCGGGAACTGTGCGAACGCTTCGGCGTCGACACGTACCTGTCCACGCTGGACCTGCTGCTGGAGCGCAACCGCCAGGCGATGGCCAAGCTCTTCCGGCGGGTCGTCCCCGAGCAGCCGGTCACCTTCGAGGACTTCGTCGACGACGACGGCCGCGGCGGGGGACCGTTCCGGATCAAGTGCACCCTGTGGCGCGAGGGCGACCGGGTCGTCCTCGACTTCGCCGGCACCAGCGACCAGGCCGAGGGGTCGATCAACTTCCTGCTCAACGAGAACGTCCTGCGGATGTTCTTTGGCGTGTACACCATCATGGCGGTCGACCCGCTGATCCTGTTCAACGACGGGTTCTATCCGCTCGTCGACATCCGCATCCCCGAGGGCAGCCTGCTCAAGCCCCGGCGGCCGGCGGCCGTCTCGTGCCGCACGCACGCCCTGGGCCGGCTCTTCGACGTCCTGGCCGGCCTGCTCGGGCAGTGCCAGCCGGACTTCCTGTGCGCCGCGGGGTTCTCCTCGAGCCCGCACCTGATGTACTCCGGCGTGGACCGGACGGGCAGCTGGTTCCAGCTCTACCAGATCGGCTTCGGCGGCGTGCCCGCCCGGCCCGTCGGCGACGGCTTCGACGGTCACTCCATGTGGCCGTCGTTCACCAACGTGCCCAACGAATACCTGGAGGCCTACTACCCGCTGCGCATCGAGGCGTACGAGTCGGTTCCCGACTCGGGCGGTGCGGGCCTTAACCGGGGCGGCAACGGCATCCGGGTGGCATACCGGTTCCTGGAGCCGGGCCAGGTGTCCATCCACGACGACCGGTGGTTCACCAAGCCCTGGGGCGTCCTCGGCGGCGAGCCGGGCCAGCGCGGCACGAAGGTGCTCGAGCGCGTCGACGGCTCCCGGCAGGTGGTGCCGGCCAAGTGCGACCACCTGGCGGTCGAGGCCGGCGATGTCCTGCAGTTCATCACCTGGGGCGGCGGTGGCTGGGGCGATCCGCTCGAACGCGACCCGCAGCAGGTGCGCCACGACGTCGAGCTGGGTCTCGTCACGGTCGAGGGCGCCCGCCGGTACGGGGTGGTCCTGGACGGCGGGGAGGTCAACCACGACCGTACCCGCGCGTTGCGCGCGCAACTGGCCGCCGGCCGGGCGGACCTGCCCCGGTTCAACCGCGGCGGCACGCTCGACGAACTGCGCGAGCGCTGCCTGTCCGAGACCGGACTGGCCCCGCCCCGCGACCCGGCGCGCCGCGACGTACGGCCC
>JAEZGP010000639.1 GCA_023437285.1 Actinomycetes bacterium
GGCCGGCGACGAGGGCGACGAGCCCGCCGAGGCGGACGCCGAGGACGGCGACTCGCTGACCCGCCGGCGCCGCCGCCGTAGGCGCCGGGGAGCCGGTGCCGACGAGGCCAGCCCGGACGACCCGGAGCACGTCGTCGTCAAGATCCGCGAACCCAAGCGCAAGGGCGGCGGCGGCGACGAGGTGCAGGGCGTCTCCGGCTCCACCCGCCTGGAGGCCAAGCGCCAGCGCCGCCGCGACGGTCGTGAGCAGCGGCGTACCCGCCCGCCGATCCTGAGCGAGTCGGAGTTCCTGGCCCGCCGCGAGGCCGTCGACCGGGTCATGGTCGTGCGCCACCGGGGCGACCGGACCCAGATCGCCGTCCTCGAGGACGGCATCCTCGTCGAGCACTACGTCACCCGCCAGTCGGCGTCGACCATGGTCGGCAACGTGTACCTGGGCAAGGTCCAGAACGTGCTGCCCAGCATGGAGGCGGCCTTCGTCGACGTGGGCCGCGGTCGCAACGCCGTGCTCTACGCGGGTGAGGTCAACTGGGACGCCACCGGGCTGGAGGGCCGCGCGCGCTCCATCGAGCAGGCGCTCAAGTCCGGCGACTCCGTGCTCGTACAGGTCACCAAGGACCCCGTCGGACACAAGGGCGCCCGGCTAACCAGCCACATCGCCCTGTCCGGCCGGCACCTCGTCTACGTGCCGCACGGCAACGCGTCCGGCATCTCCCGCAAGCTGTCCGACGTCGAACGGCGCCGGCTGCGCGACGTCCTCAAGAGCCTGGTACCCGACGGTGCCGGCGTGATCGTCCGCACGGCCGCCGAGGGCGCCAGCGAGGACGACCTCGCCCGCGACGTCAAGCGGCTGCAGGCGCAATGGGAGGACATCCAGGCCAAGGCCGGCGACGGCGGCGCGCCGACCCTGCTGTACTCCGAGCCCGACCTGGTCATCCGGGTCGTCCGGGACCTGTTCAACGAGGACTTCCGCGACCTGGTCATCCAGGGCTCCGACGTGTACGACGAGGTCGAGGCGTACCTGCACCACGTCTCACCCGACCTGGTCACGCGGGTACGGCGGTACACCGGCGCGGGCGACGTCTTCGCCGAGTACCGCATCGACGAGCAGATCCTCAAGGGCCTCGACCGCAAGGTGTACCTGCCCTCCGGCGGCCATCTGGTGTTCGACCGCACCGAGGCGATGACCGTCATCGACGTCAACACCGGCAAGTACACCGGCGCGGGCGGCAACCTCGAGGAGACCGTCACCCGCAACAACCTCGAAGCGGCCGAGGAGATCGTGCGCCAGCTGCGCCTACGCGACCTCGGCGGCATCGTGGTGATCGACTTCATCGACATGGTGCTGGAGTCCAACCGGGAACTCGTCCTGCGCCGGCTCACCGAGTGCCTGGGCCGCGACCGCACCAAGCACCAGGTCACCGAGATCACCTCGCTGGGCCTCGTCCAGATGACCCGCAAGCGTATCGGCCAGGGCCTGTTGGAGGCGTTCAGCGAGCCGTGCGAGCACTGCAAGGGCCGCGGCTTGATCATCCACACCGAGCCCGTGCCCGAGAAGCCGCGCGGCAACGTCGCCGAGCGCGTCAAGGCCGTCGCCGCGTCCGGCGCGCGTACCGCCGAGGCGGACGCCGACGAGGAAACCGAGCCCGACTTCGTGCCGACCACGGTCACCGACGAGGACTCCGATGACGACGACCTCGTCGACGAGCCGGCGAGCGGCGGACGCCGCCGTACCCGCCGCGGCGGTACCCGGCGGCGTACCCGCCCGTAAGACTGCCCCCGACGTGCGCCGGCGGTACCCGGCGGCGCACGCGCCCGTAAGACTGCCTCGACGTGCGCCGTAGCGTGCGTCGGGCGGGCAGTTCCTGGGCCTCACATGCGTGCGGACCGTTCCGGCCGGGTTGCGGGGCGGCCTCCGCGACACGGTCGCCGGCGGCGGCCGAGAAGCGCAGTCCTGGCGGGCAGCGGCTCGCCAGGGCGCCAAATGTGCACAGGCGGCGGGTCGCCGGGGCGCCATATGTGCGCAGGCGGCGGGTAGGCCGCTCGTCGGCATCGCCATTTGCGCACATATGGCGATGCTGGCGGCGCGTCGGTTGACCATATGTGCACATATGAGGGACGTAGAGGACTGTGGTGTCGCCGTTTGTGTGCATATGGCGAAGGTGGCGCTGGGACAGTTGCCGTATGTGCGCATAGGGCGGACGTTGAGGCGTGTGGTGTCGCCGTTTGTGCGCATAGGGCGAAGGTGGCGGTGGGGCGGTCGCCGTATGTGCGCATATGGCGGACTTTGAGGCGCGTGGTGCCGCCGTTTGTGCGCATAGGGCGAACGTGGCGGTTGGATTGGCGCCCTATGTGCGCATATGGCAGATGTTGAGGCGTTCAGGGCGGGCACTTGTGCTCATATGGCTACGACAAGGCTTGCGGCGCGGGATGGCCGACCTGGCGGTCCGACGCGCTAGCAGTTAGGGCGGCTGATCACTTGCCTGGCGGCGTCGGCGGCGACCCGCCGCGCCGGCGGCGACCCGCGGTGTGATCGGCGTTTTCGGTGCGACCGTGCAGCGCCGGCTTCTGTGATCGTTGTGACCGGTACGGATGTGCAGCGGTGTGCTTCATGATTGCTGTTTGCGGTAACGGAGTGTGGCTCAGCCACGCTTTTCGGCCCGAAATCGCGATCATCGGGCGCCGTTGAGGGGGGCACACGCGCCATGCCTGCCAGGGCGGCGTGCGTCGGTCGGGAGCGGACCGCGCGGTGTCGCGTGTGGTGTGCGGCACTGCGACGTATGGACGACACTCAGCCGTCCGCGCAGGGGCAGGAGCAGGAACGGGCCGTGAGGCCGCATTCCGCCCCGGAGTAACGATCTTATTGCGATCGCCGATTTTGTCGGACATCTGCCGTTCGTCGGTTGTCACGGAGCCCTACGCTCCTTGGCGTCTGACCCGGAAGACGCAAGGAGTGCATCGTGAAGAGTCGCTTGATCGCCGTCGCGATTCTGGGCGGGGTCCTGATGGTTGGCGCCGCCTGCGACAGCAGCAGCGGTGACAGCACCACGACGACCGGTCCCACCACCGCCGCCGCGCCGGCGACCAGTGCGGCCGCTTCCGCCGTCGCGCTGAAGGCGCAGTGCGACATTGCCCAGGCCACCATCGGCAAGACGTTCACCAAGTTTCTCTCTACCGCCGCCGCGGCGCAGGCGAGCGGCAAGGACGCGGCAACCGTGCAGAAGGACATCCAGAAGGCCGCCACGACGTTCGTCAGCGACATTTCGGCCGCGTCGACGCAGGTCGAGGACCCGGCGCTGAAGAAGGCGCTCGAGAACTGGGCGCTCGCGGTGTCCAAGAAGGCTTCCCAGATCAAGACGATCGAGGATGTACAGCAGCTTCAGAAGGTCGAAGCCGACCCGGACGTCAAGGCCGCCGACGACGCGATGAAAGCGCTCTGCGGCACCTGAGACGGACGCGCATCACTGTGACGACAGTCGGGTACCCGGTACTCGACACCGCTCGGACCCGCAGCCGTGGGTCCGAGCCCTCCGGATTGGAAACAGAGGAGTTCTAACGTGACGAAGCGACTGCTCACCGGCGCGGCCCTGGCCGCTACCCTGCTGCTCGGCGCCACGGCGTGCGAAGACAGCGGTTCGCCCACGACCACCACGGGCACCAGCGCCGCGGCCCCCAGTTCGGCCCCGGCGTCCGCGCCGGCGGGCGACCGCGCGGCGACCTGCGCCAAGATCAAGACCACCATGGACAAGGCCGCGACGGACTTCCTGGCGGCGATCGTCTCCGCCGGCGCCAGCAGCGACCCGGCGGCCGCCAACAAGGCGGCCCAGTCCGCGTTGCAGTCGTACGCCACGGCGGCCGAGACGGCCAGCACCGAGGCGGCCGGCGACCCCGAGCTCAAGGCGGCGCTGGACAACCTCCAGAAGGTCATGTTCGCCAAGTCGTCCGAGTTGTCCAGCATCAAGGACGCGGCCGGCCTGGAGAAGGCGCTCGACGACCCGGCCCTGAACAAGGCCGTGACCGACATCCAGGCGCTCTGCCCGACGAGCTAGGTCACACAACGACGCGGGGCGGGCCACCACCGCCCCCCCCCCGCCCTACCCCCGGTTGGGCGGTGGGCTCGTG
>JAEZGP010000659.1 GCA_023437285.1 Actinomycetes bacterium
CCACCGCGGCGCCGGCCTCGGCCGCGCCCCCGCAGACCGCGATCACGACCGAGCCGGACAGCGCCGTGGTCGCGCTGCCGAACGGCGGCGAGGCGATGCCCGGCCTCACCGAACTGGCCCGGCCCCGCCAGGTCACCAACTGGCCCGTCACGTTCGGCGCGTTCGGCCTGCTGCTGGTCATGGTCCTCAGCATGATCGCCGTGACCGGCAACCGGCTCGGCTGGTTCGAGGAGAGCACCGCCGCCCACGCTCAGTGGAAGAAGTGCCGGGTACCGGTCAGGTACATCGTCACGCCCGCCGCGGCGGCGGCCTCGATGACGGCCGGGTCGTTGACGGAGCCGCCGGGCTGCACGACCGCCCGCACCCCCGCGTCGAGCAGCACCTGCAGCCCGTCCGGGAACGGGAAGAACGCGTCCGACGCGGCCACCGAACCCGCCGCCCGCTCGGCACCGGCCCGCGACACGGCGAGCCGGGCGGAGTCGACCCGGTTGACCTGCCCCATGCCCACGCCGACCGTACCGCCGTCGGCCGCGAGCAGGATCGCGTTCGACTTCACGGCCCGCACCGCCCGCCAGGCGAACGCGAGGTCGGCCAGCGTCGCCTCGTCGGCCGGCGCGCCGGTCGCGAGCGTCCAGTTGGCCGGGTCATCGCCTGGGGCGTCGATGCGGTCGCGCTGCTGGGTCAGCAGCCCGCCGGAGATCTCGCGGATCTCGGCCGGCGCCGGCGCGTACTCCGGCGCGACCAGTACCCGCAGGTTCTTGCGGCCGGCGAGGATCTCCACCGCACCGTCGGCGTAGGACGGCGCGACGATGACCTCGGTGAAGATCTCGGCAACCTGGCGGGCCAGCTCGACGGTGACCTCGGCGTTGACGGCGATGACCCCGCCGAACGCCGAGGTCGGGTCGCACGCGTGCGCCTTGCGGTGCGCCTCGGCCACGTCCGCGCCGACCGCGATCCCGCACGGGTTGGCGTGCTTGATGATCGCCACGGCCGGCTCGGTGAAGTCGTGGCAGCTGCGCCAGGCGGCGTCCGCGTCCACGTAGTTGTTGTAGGACATCTCCTTGCCGTGCAGCTGCTTGGCCTGGGCGAGGCCGGCCGGCAGGTCGGCGGCCGTGTAGAGGGCGGCGCCCTGGTGCGGGTTCTCGCCGTAGCGCAGCACGGCCTTCTTCGTCAGCGCCAGGCCCGCGAACTCGGGCCAGCCGTCGTCGGCGGGCGCCAGGTGCCCCGCCCACCAGCGGGCCACCGCCACGTCGTACTCCGCGATGTCCGCGAACGCCCGGCCCGCGAGGGCGCGGCGTTCGCGCAGCGTGAGGCCGCCGTCGGCGATGGCCTTGATAACCATGGGGTACGCGTCGGGCGACGTGACGACCGCGACGTTGGCGTGGTTCTTCGCGGCGGCCCGCACCATGGCCGGCCCGCCGATGTCGATCTTTTCGATGCACTCGTCGTCGTCGGCGCCGGAGGCGACCGTGTCGCTGAACGGGTACAGGTTGCTCACCAGCAGCTCGAACGGCGCGATGCCCAGCTCGGCGAGCTGCTCGCGGTGCGCCTCCAGACGTAGGTCGGCCAGCAGGCCGGCGTGCACCTTCGGGTGCAGGGTTTTCACCCGGCCGTCCAGGCACTCCGCGAAGCCGGTCAGGTGCTCCACGCGGGTCACCGGGTAACCCAGCGCCTCGACCCGTACGGCCGTGTTGCCGGTGGAGACCATCTCGACGCCGGCGTCGCCGAGCGCCCGGATCAGCTCGTCCAGCCCGGTCTTGTCCCACACGCTCAGCAGCGCGCGGCGAATGGGGGTACGGGCATCACTCGCTGTCATGACGGGCCTCGCTGCGCTCGGTCATGGGACCGTGACCTTCCTTCCGGTAATCGTCCAACCGTCGCGGACCAGCCGGCCCACGTACTCGACGAGCTGACGGCGCTCGACGTCCTTGATGCGCTCGGTGAGCGTGTCCTCCGTGTCGTCGTCGAGGACGGGCACCGCCACCTGCGCGATGATGGGCCCGGTGTCCACGCCGTCGTCGACGAAGAACAAGGTGGCCCCCGCGATCTTCACCCCGTACTCGAGCGCGTCGCGCGGGCCGTGGATGCCGGGAAAGCCGGGCAGCAGCGCGTTGTGCGTGTTGATGTAGCGGCCGGCGAAGGCGGTGAGGAACTGCTTGCCCACCAGCTTCAGGAACCCGGCCGACACCACAAGATCAGGCGAGTACGCCTGGCAGCGCGCGGTCAGCTCCGCGTCCCAGTCGTCGCGGGTGGCAAAGTCGGTAACCCGGCAGACGAACGTCGGAATCCCGCGTGCGGCCGCCCTGTCGAGGCCGGCGATGCCGTCGCGGTCGGCGCCCACGGCGACCACCGCCGCACCGTAGTGCGGGTCTTCAGCGGCGTCGATCAGCGCCTGAAGGTTTGTACCGGAGCCGGAGACCAGAATGACCAGGCGCGCTTTCCCCACGCCAGCAGCCTAACGTGGCGATTTTGGGACTGTGCCGACGGGCACCGGACTAGTACCCTGCCGTAGTTCCGCTTCATCCCTCACAAGGAGCACCCATGGTTCAGCCCGGTTACTCCGGCCAACCGCAGCAGATCGACAACAACATGACGATGTCGATCGTCTCCATCTTCCTTTTCTGGCCCCTCGCCATTCCGGCCATCATCAACGCTTCGAAGGTGAACCCGCTCGTTCAGCAGGGCGACATCGCCGGTGCGCAGGCCGCCGCCGCCGAGTCGAAGAAGTGGTCCAAGATGGCCCTCATCGTCGGCTTGGCCCTGTGGGCCGTCAGCATCGTCTGCTGCATCATCTACTTCGTCATCTTCGCGGCCGCCGCCAGCAGCACCACCTACTGAGGCAGCTCGACGATTCCGTACGAGAGGGCGGGCGTCCCGGCGGGATGCCCGCCAGTTCTGTCTCCGCGGCGGCTTCCGCTCACCGCACCGGGCTCAGCCGCCGGGTGGTCGTACGCCCCGGTAGCC
>JAEZGP010000675.1 GCA_023437285.1 Actinomycetes bacterium
CCTGGGAGCTCGTGTATGACCGCCACAACGGGTTTCGACACCGTCTCGCACGCCGCCGAGACCCCTGACGAAGAGCAGCCCTACGAGGAGCTCGGCCTCCGCGAGGACGAATACGACAGGATCAAGCAGATCCTCGGCCGCAGGCCCACCTCGTCCGAGCTGGCGATGTACTCGATCATGTGGAGCGAGCACTGCTCGTACAAGTCGAGCAAGGTGCACCTGCGCCAGTTCGGCGAGAAGGCCCCGCCGTCCGACCGTCTCCTCGCCGGCATCGGCGAGAACGCCGGTGTGGTGCGCATCTCCGAGCAGCTCGCGGTGACCTTCAAGGTCGAGTCGCACAACCACCCGAGCTTCGTCGAGCCGTACCAGGGCGCGGCCACCGGCGTCGGCGGCATCGTGCGCGACATCCTCGCCATGGGCGCCCGACCGATCGCCGTCATGGACCCGCTGCGCTTCGGCGCGGCCGACCACCCCGACACCGCCCGGGTCCTGCCCGGCGTCGTCGGCGGCGTGGGCGGTTACGGCAACTGCCTCGGCCTGCCCAACATCGGCGGCGAGCTCTTCTTCGACTCCTGCTACCAGGGCAACCCGCTGCTCAACGCCCTCTGCGTGGGCGTGCTGCCGGTCGACCGGCTGCAGAACAAGGCCGCCGCCGGACCCGGCAACGTCGTGGTGCTCATCGGCGCCAAGACCGGCCGCGACGGCATCGGCGGGGTGTCCGTACTCGCCAGCGCCACGTTCGACGCGGGCAGCGAGGCGCGGCGGCCGTCCGTACAGGTCGGCGACCCGTTCACCGAGAAGCTGCTCATCGAGGCGTGCCTGGAGATCTACGACGCCGGCCTGGTGGTCGGCATCCAAGACCTCGGCGGCGCCGGCCTGACCTGCGCGCTCACCGAGACCTCCGCCGCCGCCGGTACGGGCATGCTCATCGACCTCGACCGGGTGCCGCTGCGCGAGGCCTCCATGGAGCCGCACGAGGTGCTCGCGTCCGAATCGCAGGAGCGCATGCTGCTCATCGTCGAGCCCGCCAAGCTCAACGCGGTGCTCGGCATCTGCGCCAAGTGGGGCGTGCTGGCCACCGCCATCGGCCACGTCACCCCGCCGGAGAACGGCAGCCCGGGCCGGCTGGTCGTCAACTGGCGCGGCCAGACGGTCGTCGACGTGCCGCCGGGCAGCCTCGCCGATGACGGCCCGGTCTACGCCCGGCCGATGCGCGAGCCGAACGACCGCTGGCTGCTGCAGGCCGACCGCGCCGAGACGCTGCCCCGGCCGGCCGACAGTGAGCTGCGCGACACGCTGCTGCGCCTCATCGCCTCACCCAACCTGTGCGACAAGAGCTGGGTCACCGAGCAGTACGACCGGTACGTGCTGGGCAACACCGTGCTCGCCCAGCCCGAGGACGCGGGCGTGCTGCGCATCGACCCGCAGTCGGGGCTCGGCATCGCGCTGTCCGTGGACGGCAACGGCCGGTACGCCCGGCTCGACCCGTACCAGGGGGCGAAGCTGGCGCTGGCCGAGGCGTACCGCAACGTCGTGGCCACCGGCGCGACCCCGGTCGCGGTCACCAACTGCCTCAACTTCGGCTCCCCCGAGGACCCGGGCGTCATGTGGCAGTTCGCGGAGGCCGTGCGCGGGCTCGCCGACGGCTGCCAGGAGCTGGGCATCCCGGTGACCGGCGGCAACGTCAGCTTCTACAACCAGACCGGTACGGTGCCGATCAACCCGACCCCGATCGTGGGCGTCCTCGGCGTGATCGGCAACGTGGCCGAGCGGATCCCGATGGGCTTCGCCAACCGTGGCGACGCGATCGTCCTGCTCGGCGACACCCGCGAGGAGCTGTCGGGCTCCGAGTGGGCCAACGTCGTGCACGAGCACCTGGGCGGTCAGCCGCCGGTCGTCGACCTCGACGCCGAGCGCCGCCTCGCGGCCGTCATCGCGAACGCCGCGCTCACCTCCGCCCACGACCTGTCCGAGGGCGGCCTGGCCCAGGCGCTCGCCGAGTCGGCGCTGCGCAACGGCCTGGGCGCGCGGATCACCCTGCCGTCGGGGCAGAGCGCGTTCGTGCAGCTGTTCAGCGAGTCGACGGGCCGCATCCTGGTCAGCGTGCCGGCCGGGGCGGAGGACGACCTGCTGGCGCTCGCCGCCGCGCACGGGGTCGCCGCCACGCCGCTGGGTACGGTGGGCGGCGAGGCGCTGTCCGTCGAAGGGCTGTTCGACATCCCGCTCGACGAGCTGCGCGAGGTGTACGAGGCGACGCTGCCGGACCTGTTCGGGCGGGGCGAGGCCGTCGAGCCCGACTACGTGCCGGCGCCGCGCGTGCCGGTGGAGGAGTCGGTCGAGGACGCGCCGGTTTCCCCGGTGGCCGCCGCGCCGGTCGAGCCCGAGATCGTCGATGTCGCCGACCCGGAGGTCCACCTGGGCCGCCCGTTCGAGGACACCCGTGAGCGCGGGCCGGAGGACGTCACGGACGAGTGACGGGCCCTGCGTCCGAAGCGGAAACGGAAACCGACGCGATTACTCTGATCGCGTCGGTTTCCGTTTTGTCGCTTTTGGAGAGCAGGGGACGGCACATTGAGTCGATGGCGTTCGGCGGCGGTTGTCCTCGTGCTCACCCTGGCAGAGGCGCTGCTCAGCCCTCCGGCGTACGCGGCGCGCACCACCGCCGCGATGGAAGAGAACTACCGCACCGGCCTTTGTCTGGCCCCGGCCGGTGCCCAGGGTCGCAACAACACGCCGATCGTGCAGTTCTTCTGCGACGGGGAAGCGACGCGCTTCTGGGAGTACGTCGCGGCCGGCGCGGCTGACCTGTTCTATATCCGCAACGCCAGCACCGGCAAGTGCCTCACGCCGGCGGGCGGTCACCGCGACGCGGGCGAGGTGATCGTCCAGTTCGACTGCGACGACGACCCGTCCCGCTGGTGGAAAAGAGACTGGCTGAACAGTACGCGCTACCGCATCGTGAATCCGAACAGTGACCTGTGCCTGAGCGTGGCCAACGAGACCATGTTCATCAACGAGCGGATCGAGTTGGCCGAGTGCGACGACCACCTGGCGCGCCAGTGGCTGCGGCACACGTCCGGCACAAAGGGGCGGGGCCGGCACGACGCGCGCGCCGTGCCGGCCCCGGTGCCCTAGGACCCCTGGTCAGGGTCAGTCGTCGAGCCAGTCCAGCCGCCGGTCGCCGGGCTGCGGCCGCGACCCGTGCCGCGGCGGGTTCGGCGCCCCGTACTGGTCGTAGCCGTACTCGTTGGCCTGCTGCGTCGGGTAGTCGTAGCCGCCCTGCGGCGGCTGCCCGCCCTGCGGCTGGCCATAGCTGTCGGCGCCGTAGCCGTCGCCGCCCCGGTGCGCGGCCGGGCCCGCGTAGCTGTCCTGCCCGCCCGGGTACCGGTCGTAGGCGGAATTGTCGCCGTAGCCGGGCTCGGGGCTGCGCGCCGGCGGGGCGTGGTGGCCGCCGTAGCCGCCCTGGTCGTACCCGCCGGTTGAGGGCCGCGCGGCCGGCGAGCCGTACCCGCCGCCGCTGTACCCGCCGGGGGGCGGGTATTCGCCGGTCGGCACGTCGGCCGGGTC
>JAEZGP010000677.1 GCA_023437285.1 Actinomycetes bacterium
GCGCCGTCGGCCTCGCCGCGCCGCCCGGCCACGCCGACCCGACCTCGCCGACCTGCCTCACCCCCCGCGTCGACTCCGGTTACCTGGTGCCCGGTCCGCCGGGCGAGCTGGTCAACGCCGGTACGACGACGCACACCGTACGGGCCCGCAGCACGGGCACGTGCGGCCGCGCGCCGGACGGGACCCTGCACATGTGGGCCGCCGAGCCGGTCTGGTTCGAGGCGGGCATGGCGGGGGCGTTGGCGGCCGCGCCGGTGCCGGCCGGCCGCGCCTCGACCGTCCGCGACCACGCGTCGGGCACGACCGAGTCGTACCTCACGGCCGCCGTACCGGCCTCGGGCAGCACCTGGGTCGGGGTCCGCTTCCAGCCGGCCGACGCGGCGGCCCAACTGGGCCTGCCCGTGAGCCGCGGTGACCTGCTCACCACCCGGATCGTCGTGCGTACCCCGCCCACCATCGACCCGCCGCCCGCCGTCGTGGCGCACGACAACAACGGCACCCCGCTGTCCGGCACGGCCTGGCCGGGTGACGCGGTACGCGTGCTCGACCCGGCCATGCGCGTGCTGTGTGCGGCGGTCGCGGCCCCCGACGGCCGGTGGACGTGCGCGGCGGCGGACTTCACCCACGGCGCCACGACCGTACGGGCCGAGCAGCGCGGGACCGGGGCGAACAACCCGGCCTACCCCGGCCTGACCTCGCAGGGGCTGCCCGAGCAGCGCAGCGGCCCCGTGACCATCCGGGTCATGATGGCCGATCCCGCCGTGCTCGTCGAGGTCGACAACACCACGCCGCGCGTCGGCGCGGTGGTGCGCTACACGGTGACCGCGCTCAACCTGGGCCTCGACACCGCTTTAGGGGTACGGGTGAGCGCCGCGCTGCCGGCCGGGCTGCGGTACGTGTCGTCGTCGGCGACGGCGGGCTCCTACGACCCGGCGACGGGCGCCTGGACGGGCCTCGGCGACCTCGCCGCCACCCAGCGGCAGCGGCTGACCATCGCGGCGCGGGTCCCCGGCCGGGGCGCGTACGCCCTGCCGGCGACGATCTCGGCGACGGCCGCCACCGACGGGGTGGCCACGACCCGGCTACGGGGTCGTGACGGCGTGCCGGACTACAACATCAACCCGGCCAACGACGCCGACAGCGTCACGGTGCGCGCGGCGCCGTCGGCGGACCCGCGCCTGGCCATCCGGTCCGACCGGGTGGGCCACCAGGTCGGCGACGTCATCCGGTACACCCTGATCGCGACCAACGGTGGCCCGGACACGGCCACGGGTGTCTCCGTCCACAGTCCACTGCCGGGGACGTTGGCCCTCGTCTCGGCGCGACCCGACGTCGGCCGCTACGACGCGGGGCGGCAGCGCTGGTTCATCGGGGACCTGCCGGTCGGCGTCACCGCCCGGCTCACGCTGCGGGTCCGGGTGGTCGCCGAGGGCTCGATCCGCACCCGGGCGAGCATCGAGGCGCGCGGGGCGCGAACACCGTGACCGGACCGGGTCGGCGTACCGCCGCCGGGTGACCGCGCAATATCTGGCCCGATTCCCGATAGCAACGCGTTGTCGCAGGTCAGCGCCGTTTACGGCCGCATTGTTGCCGGATTGGATGCGCGCCGGCGGGGGTAGCATCGGATTGCTGGTCGCAGGCAACCGTTGGGGAGGGGTCGACTGTGACGTGGAAGCGTGTGCTGCCCGGGCTGGTCGCCCTCGCCGTCGTGTCGGCCCTGCTCACCGCGTGCGGTGGTGGCGGCGCCGGTGCTCAGTGGACGCAGGGTTCGCCCGGACCGGCGGGGTCGGCCCCGGCGGAGTCCGGCGCGGCGCCGTCGGCCGCACCCACCGAGTCGCCGAAGCCCACGGGCAAGCCGGTGCGCGTACGGCTCTTCCAGGGCGACGGGTCGACGTGGGGGATCGGCATGCCGATCATCGCGTACCTGTCGGCCGAAATCTCGGACGCGCGGCCGTTCGCCGAGGCCACGAAGGTCACCGTCAACGGCGCCGAGGTGCAGGGCGCCTGGTACTTCCAGCGGTCCGCGATCTACAAGGGATTCCCGCTGGAGGCGCACTATCGGCTGGAGAAATACTGGCCGGCGCACGCCGACATCCGGATGGACCTGCCCGTCGAGGGACTGTCGGCCGGGCCCGGCTGGGTCTTCGCCAACAGCCTGACGCTGGACATGTCGACCGGCGCCGCCAACATTGCCAAGATCGACGGGAAGACCAAGCGGATGGTCGTGACCTCCGACGGCAAGCAGAAGTTCACCTTCCCCGTCTCGTTGGGGGCGGCCAAGACGCCGACGTTCAACGGTACGAAGATCGTGATGGAGAAGTCCAAGCTGGAGCGGATGGTCGGCGATGACTACGACATCAAGGTGCCGTGGTCGGTGCGGGTGACCAACTCCGGCGAGTTCATCCACTCGGCGAGCTGGAACGGCGGCAACATCGGCCGGCGCAGCACCTCGCACGGCTGCACGAACCTGACGGTATCCGACGCCAAGAAGTACTTCGACTTCGTTCGGGTGGGCGACGTAACGGTTTACTCGAACACGGGCGGAAAGACGATGCCGAGCTGGGACGGATACGGCGACTGGAACCTGTCCTGGTCGACCTGGCAGTCCGGCGGCGCGGTGTCGACCTCGTAGTCGCGTCGGGCGTTCGTCCTGGTCGGGAACTTTCATTGGAACCCGAAACGCCGTTCTATTAATGAGCCCGCTCGTGGGCCATCATCAGCCGTTCGGCCGATAGTCAATGTCAATGTTGCGATAGATGTCGATATCTCTATGCGAACCTGGTCGGCAAGGTTCCGTTCACCTGGCGGACACCTGATCGCTACCCGCACATCGCCTGGAGGAGACGGACTTGTCGCAGATCTGGTCCATCGTGATCGACATCGTGGCGGTCGGCCTGCTCGTATTCGGCATCTACTTCCCCCGACACCGCCGCCGCGACCTCGTCGTGGCCTACCTGGGCGTCAACGTCGGCGTGCTCGCCGTCGCCAGCGCGATCAGCCAGAGCTCCACCGGCGCCGGGCTCGGCCTGGGACTGGCGCTGCTCGGCGTGCTGTCCATCATCCGGCTGCGCTCCACCGAACTCGACCAGCACGAGGTGGCGTACTTCTTCGCCTCCCTCGCGCTGGGCATCCTCTGCGCCATCAGCGGGCCGAGCTGGCTCACCGGCGGGCTCACCGTCCTGCTGCTGGTTGTGCTGTTCGTCGGCGACCACCCCCGGCTGCTGCGCGGCTACCGCCAGCAGATCATCGTGCTCGACGCGGCATTCACCGACCAGGTCGCCCTCGTCGCCCACCTCGAACAGGTCCTCGGCGCACGCGTACGGGCCGCGACGGTGCAACGCCTCGACCTCGTCAACGACACCACCATCGTCGACGTGCGCTACTCGCAGGCGCCGTCGGACGCACGGGTGCGCGTGCCCGCCGGGGCGACGCGATGACCGCGATGGCGGTGCGCGAACCTCTGTGGCACCCGCCGGCCATCGCTCTGGATGAGCTGCTCAACGTCGCGGCGCTGCAGACGCGGGTCGACCGCAAGTACGTCGTGCCGCTCAGCGAGGTGGACACCCTGCTCGCCGAGGCGGCCACCGGGGCCCGGGTGCTGGAGATCGACGGCGCGCGGTCGTTCGCGTACGAGTCGCTCTACTTCGACACCCCCGATCTCGCCAGCTACCGGATGACCGCCTACCGGCGCCGACGCCGGTTCAAGATCCGAACGCGGGCGTACCTCGACTCGGCCGAGTGCTGGCTCGAGGTCAAGACCGCCGGGCAACGCGGGAGTACGGTCAAGACCCGCCACCCGTACGCCTGGGACGACCGGGTCACCCTGCACCCCGGCCGGTCCTTCGTCCGCGGCGCGCTCGCCGACGGCGCCGTGCCCGTCGACCCCGACGCGCCGTTCGTGCCCACGCTCATCACCCGGTACCAGCGCAGCACGCTGTACCTGCCCGAATCCGGCAGCCGGCTCACCATCGACACCCATCTCACCTGGGAGGAAGCCGGCCGGCGGCTCCTCCTGCCGAGCGTGGCGATCATCGAGACCAAGACCGGCTCGTCGGCGTCGTGGGCCGACCGCCTGCTCTGGCGGCGCGGTCACCGCCCCGCCCGCATCTCCAAGTACGCCACGGGCCTGGCCGCCCTGCGTCCCGACCTGCCAGCCCCGCGGTGGCGGCAGACCCTGCGCCGGCACTTCGAGCCCGCCGGCCGCACCGTCGCCACCCACTCCACCAGTTGGCTCTGAGCCACCACGAAGGACGTGACCCGCCGATGACAAGGTCTCTGCTGAAAACGGTCGTGCCCGCCGGGCTCGTCGTCGTACTCGTGGCGGGTCTCGCCACGACGCGAGCGCTCGCGGCCGACGTGCCGCAAGCCGCCCCGCTGGCCGCGCCGGCCGCGGCCAACATCGCCGCCGACCAGGCCGGCGACATCGTGTTCTCCACGCCGAGCGGCACGTTCACGGGCAGCGTGTCCGTGTCGCTGAGCACGGCGGTCGCCGGCGCGCAGGTGCGCTACACGACCGACGGGTCGCCGCCGTCGGCCAGCTCGCCGGTCTACAGCTCGCCGATCCAGATCTCGCGCACCACGCAGGTGCGCGCGCAGGCCTTCGTGGACGGGTCCGCGAGCGGCGCCGGCGGCTCGCAGCTCTACGTCGCGCAGAACGTCGCCACGTCGCACGACCTGCCGGTGCTGATCCTCGACACGTACAACAAGGGCGTGCCCGGCGCCAACTACGTCGACACCGCGCTGGTCGAGCTGCCACCGAGCAACGGCTCGCCCACGCTGGCCGGGGCGCCGGTGCTCGCCACCCGTGCCGCCGTGCACGTGCGCGGCAACTCCAGCCAGCTCTTCGACAAGAAGCAGTGGCGCGTCGAGTTGCGCGACAACACCGACGACGACGCCAACTACCCGCTGCTCGGCATGCCCGCCGACGGCGACTGGGTGCTGCGCGGGCCGTTCGCCGACAAGTCGCTCATCCGCGACGCGCTGATGTTCGACCTGAGCCGGGCCATGGGTCGCCCGGCGCCGCGGTTCGCGTTCGTCGAGCTGTACCTCAACACCGACGCGCAGCCCGTCAGCGCCGCCGACTACCAGGGCGTGTACGTCGCCATGGAGACCATCAAGAACGATAAGAACCGCCTCGACCTCAAGGACCTCGACGAGGACGACCTCACCGAGCCGAAGATCAGCGGCGGGTACCTCATGAGCTTCGAGTGGCAGGCCGCCGAGGAGCCGACGGTGCCGTGCAGCGGCAGTAACTGCTGGCAGTTCCTCGAACTGCGCGACCCCGACCCGGTGATGCCCGAGCAGAGGACGTGGATCGCCAACTACATCAAGCGGTTCTCCGACGCGCTGCACAGCTCGTCCTTCGCCGACCCGGTCACCGGGTACGCCGCGTACATCGACGTCAACTCCTTCGTCGACCGGGTCATCCTGTACGAGCTGAGCCGCGACATGGACGCCTACCTGCGCAGCTTCTACCTCTACAAGGACCGCGACCAGAAGCTGTTCGCCGGTCCGGTGTGGGACAACGACCTCACGTTCGGCGTCGGCGGGTACTTCCAGAACAACCAGACGGCGGGTTGGCAGTACCAGCAGACCCGCACCCCGGTCGCCAACGACTGGGTCCAGCGGCTCATGCAGGACCCGGCGTTCGTCAACCTGATCAAGCAGCGCTGGTCGCAGTTGCGCCAGGGCATCCTGTCCAACGCGCAGTTCGAGGCGCGGGTCAACCAGCTCACCGCGCCGCTGACCGCCGCCGCGCAGCGCAACTTCACCCGGTGGCCGAACCTGACCACCCCGACGATCGGGCCGTTCAACACGCCGACCGCGAACACCTGGCAGGGCCAGGTCCAGCAGCTCAAGACCTGGGCCCAGCAGCGCATGTCGTGGCTGGACTCGCCGAGCGGCGGCGCGTGGCTGACCACCGTCGTGCCCACCTCGGCCGCCGTGACGACCCG
>JAEZGP010000043.1 GCA_023437285.1 Actinomycetes bacterium
GTGCAGGGTTTGCCGTTCAGGGTGAAGAGGGTGGGGGGGACGTTCGGGCCCGAGTAGGAGCCGACGAAGCCGACGTTGATCGTGGCGCCGGGGGCGATCTTCTGGTTCCAGTCGACGTTGCTGACCTTTACCGTCCGGCCGGTCTGGCTCCAGGTGCCGTTCCAGCCGCTGCTGAGTTGCTGCCAGGTCGTCGGCCAGCCGAAGGTCAGGGTCCAGCTGTCGATCGCGTTGGTGTCGTTGTTGGTGATGTCGACGCTGCCGACGAAGCCGTTGCCCCAGTTGCTCGCGTCGGTGAGCGTCACGGCGCAGTCCGACGAGGCCGGCGTACCGGTCTGGAACGTGATCGGCGGCGAGGCCCAGGAGACGCGTCCGGCGCCGTCGCGGGCGACGACGTTGGCCGTGTACCGGGTGCCCGGCGTGAGGTTGCCGATGGTGAACGACGTGCCGGTCGTCTCGCCCCACTGCTCGCTGACCGTGCCGTTCTGCCGGTGCAGCTCGTACTTCACGGCGCCGGACGACGCGGGCCAGGAGATCGTCGCGGCCCGGTCGGTGACGGCCGACGCGGTGGGCTGGCCCGGCGCGGCCGGCCCGGCGACCGACCCGGACGGGTGCAGGATCAGCGTGGTCAGCGAGTACGGCGGCAGGGTCGCCGACGTGGCCGTACCCGTGGTCGTGGCGATGGCCGTGTCACCGTTGCCGAACGTGAGCACCTGCGCGGCCGACGCGGGGGAGTACCCGGCGTAGCTCAGCGACACGGTCCGGGCGGCGGCCGGGTCCTGGTTGATGAGCAGGACCGCGAGGTCGCCGTTGGCCCGGCGGGCGGCGTGCGCCTTGACGAGCGGGTCGGTGCTGCCCGCCCGGATGAGCTGGTCGCCGGGCCGGGCGAACTTCGCCGTCATCGATAGCCCGAAGTACGGCGCGAACGGGGTGTTCAACGGCGGCTGGCAGACCGAGTTGTCCTCGGTGCAGTTGCCGCTCGACAGCAGGCCGAAGTCGTTGTAGTCGGTGTGCCCGGCGACCGTGGAGACGGTGCCCATGCCGTTGTGCACGTTCCACCAGTCGATGCTGAACACGCCGGCCGCCATCAGGCTCGCGTACGCGTCGGCGGCGAACAGCGCGCCGGGCTGGGTGTTGCGGCCGTAGTCGGTGTTGAGTTCGGTCATCGCGATGCCGAGCTTGCGGCCGCCCGCGTACTGGTCGATCTGCTGGCGGACCAGCCACGCCATGTCGGTGACCTGCTCGGTCTTGGACAGCAGGTCCGGGCCGTTGGACCCACCCGGGTACCAGTGCAGGATGGCGAAGTCGACCGACGGGCCGGCGATGGACAG
Organism: Actinomycetes bacterium; assembly: GCA_023437285.1. Lineage (GTDB taxonomy): Bacteria > Actinomycetota > Actinomycetes > Mycobacteriales > Micromonosporaceae > Luedemannella. The sequence goes on from JAEZGP010000043.1 coordinate 1,329, forward strand.
TACGACCTTGTTCCAGCTGCCGTCGTCGCCGCCGGCCACGATGCCGTCGGGCCAGTTGCCCGGCGTGGTGAGCACCAGCCCGATCTTGATGGTCGGGTCGACGGCCTTCATCGCCTCGGCGTACGCCTTGACGTTGGTGGCGTACGCGGCGGGGCTCTTGTCGGCGTGCTCGTCGTTCTCCCAGGCGCTGCCGTAGTGGCCGTTGCCGTAGATCTCGTTGCCGATCTCCCAGTACTTCACGCCGTAGTTCTTCTCGACGTTGGCGTAGCGCACCCAGTCGGCGGCCTCCTGCGGGGTGCCGCCGCCGTAGTTGGCGATCACCATGGCCTGCGCGCCGGCCCGGTTGACGCCGCTCATGAAGTGGTCGAAGTCGGTGTTCGGCGCGACGTACCCGCCGGGGGCGGTGTTGTCGCGCCAGTGGTAGATGTCGGCGTAGGAGCCGCCGGGATAGCGCATGAGCTGCACGCCGGCGTCCTTGAGGAGGTCGGCGACGGCGTTGGTGCCGAGCTGGGAGTCCCAGACGGCGTGGTTGACGCCCACGGCGGCGTCGCTGACCGTGGCCAGGCCGGCCCGGGCGTTGACGGTGACGCGGACGTCGGGTTCGGCGGCGTAGGCGGGGGCGGCGAGAAGGCTCGCGGTGAGGGTGAGCGCGGTGAGCGCGACAACGGTGGGTCTCATGGGGGGATGGGACTCCTAATCGGCGAGCGCTGATGGAAGCGCTCCCAGAATTGACGCCGATGACATGGCTGTCAATGGGCTGTTCGTAACGCTGTGCGTTCGAAACATTACGAAATGTTGCGAGACCTGAAAAGCGGTGGTCCCGCCCTGATTGGCTCCTTAGCGCTGCGAAAACGTCACAGTGCGTAGACCCACGTCGATTTCATGACCCATTGAGGACGATCTAGGTGGGTGTGTCGAAACATTTACGAAACTCATTGACAATGAGGGTTGGGGCGATAAGGCTCGCTTGTATCGACAGGTGCGAATCTACCGGGTCCCCCAGCGACCCGGCACCGGGCATCGGCCACCCGACGCCCGGCACGTCCCCCGCGACGTCGCACCACAGCGACGCGGTGGCTCTGTCCAGCCACCGCGCTCCTCAGCTCGCATGACGCCGCCCTGTCGCACTGCCAGCTTCACAAGGAGGAAGCACCCCATGTCCGACGCCCCCGTCCCCCAGGCGCGTCCCAAACGCCGCCGGCTCAGAATGCTGATCGCCGGCGCCAGCGCCCTCGCGGTCGCGGTGACCGGCACCATTCTGGCGACCAACGCGTACGCCGACGCCGACCGCACCATCACGTCCAACGAGACCGGGTACCACAACGGGTACTTCTTCTCGTACTGGAAGGACTCCGGCAACGTCACCATGCGCCTCGGCGCCGGTGGCAACTACAGCTACCAGTGGAGCAACATCAACAACCACGTGGGTGGCAAGGGTTGGAAGCCCGGATCATCGAACCGGGTCGTGAACTACTCGGGTAGCTTCAACGTCAACGGCAACGGCTACCTCGCCCTCTACGGCTGGATGACCAACCCCCTGGTCGAGTACTACGTCGTCGAGAACTTCGGTAACTACAACCCCTCCACCGGGGCCCAGCGGTTCGGATCCGTCGTCAGCGACGGCAGCACCTACGACCTGTACCGCACCCAGCGCGTGAACCAGCCCTCCATCCAGGGCACCGCCACGTTCTACCAGTACTGGTCCGTGCGCCAGTCCAAGCGGACCGGCGGCACCATCACCGTCGCCAACCACTTCAACGCCTGGCGCTCAGCCGGCCTGACCCTGGGCCAGCACGACTACCAGATCATGGCCACCGAGGGCTACCAGAGCTCCGGCAGCAGCAACATCACCGTCAGCGACGGCGGCTCCAACAACGGCGGCGGCGGCACCACCCCCACCACCGGCACCGGCGGCGGCAACACCGGCGGCGGCAGCAGCGGCTGCACCGTGAGCGTCACCCGCGCCGACGAGTGGTCCGACCGGTTCAACGTGAACCTCGCCGTCAGCGGCAGCAACAGCTGGACCGTCGGGATCAACCTGGGCAGCGGCCAGAGCCTGCAGAACAGCTGGAACGCCAACGTGACCGGCTCCTCCGGGACGCTCACCGCGACCCCGAACGGCTCCGGCAACACCTTCGGTATCACCCTCTACAAGAACGGCAACAACAACACGCCCACGGCCACCTGCAACAGCTCAGGCGGTGGGGGCACGACGCCCACGACCTCCGCACCGACGACCACGAGCAGTGGCGGCGGCGGTGGCGGGTCCAGCTGCTCGGCCGGCTACGTTGCCCTGACGTTCGACGACGGTCCGAACACGGGCACGACCAACCAGCTCGTCAACACCCTGCGGTCCAACAACGCGACCGCGACGGTCTTCCCGACCGGCCAGAACGCCCAGAACAACCCGTCGCTCATGCAGGCCTACAAGAACGCCGGCCTGCAGATCGGCAACCACAGCTGGGACCACCCGCACCTGATCAACATGAGCCAGTCCGACATCCAGTCGCAGCTCTCCCGGACCCAGCAGGCCATTCAGCAGACGGCCGGCGTCACCCCGACGCTGTTCCGCCCGCCGTACGGTGAGAGCAACCAGACGCTCCGCAACGTCGAGTCGTCCCTCGGCCTTCGCGAGATCATCTGGGATGTCGACTCGAACGACTGGAACAACGCCAGCGCCGACGCGATCCGGCAGGCGGCCAGCCGCCTGACCAACGGCCAGATCATCCTCATGCACGACTGGCCGGCCGCGACGCAGCAGGCCCTGCCGAACATCCTGCAGGACCTGCGCAACCGCAACCTGTGCACCGGGCACATCTCGTCCAGCACCGGCCGGGCCGTGGCGCCGAGCAACGCCGGCGGTGGCGGCACGACCCCGACCACGGCGTCGGGCGGCGGCGGGGGCAGCAGCTGCTCGGTCAGCGTCACCCGCGCCGAGGACTGGAACGACCGCTTCAACGTGACCCTGTCGGTCAGCGGCAGCAGCTCGTGGACCGTCCGGATCAACCTGGGCAGCGGCCAGAGCCTGCAGAACAGCTGGAACGCCAACGTCTCCGGCAGCTCGGGCACGCTCACCGCGACGCCCAACGGGGCTGGCAACAGCTTCGGCATCACGCTTTACAAGAACGGCAACAACAACACGCCTACGGCCTCCTGCGCGTAGCGCTCACGCACAACGGACCGGGGTGTCGGCGTCTGCCGGCACCCCGGTTC
>JAEZGP010000082.1 GCA_023437285.1 Actinomycetes bacterium
GGCCCACCACAGGTCAAGGAGGTCCCGTGGCCCACGAGTACCTTTTCGTACCCGGTCGCATCGGCTCGCTGGAGCTGGCCAACCGGATCATCAAGTCGCCGCAGACGACCGCGACGTCCAACCCTGACGGCACGTAGCCCTTGCGAGCTGCGATTTCCCGTGGAAGGATCGCGGTGTATTCAAAACTGTATGCAAAATTAGCAGTGATGGAGAACGAGATGAGACCGCTGTCGACCGGTTCGCCGGAGCACGTCGAGGTCGTGGACTTCCTGCACCTGGAGGCTGAGCTCCTGGACGATCTGCGCGAGCGCGAGTGGCTCACCGAGATGGTCAGCAAGGACGTCGTCTACCAGCTGCCCGTCCGCGAGACCGTCGAGCGTGCCCGTGGTCGCGGCTTCATCCCGGACACCTACCACCTCAACGAGGACTACGGCTCCCTCAACGCCAAGGTCGCCCGCAACGAGACGAGCTTCGCCTGGGCGGAGGACCCGCCGTCGCGGATCCGCCACTTCGTCACCAACGTGCGGGTGCGCCGCGACGAGACCGACGCCGACGTGCTGCACGTCCGCAGCAACGTGCTGGTCTACCGCACCCGGCAGGACCAGACGAACCCGCAGATCCTCTCCGGCGAGCGGGCCGACACGCTGCGCCGGGAGGACGGCCGGTTGCGTCTGCTGCGCCGCGTGGTGCTGCTCGACCTCACCGTCATCGGCACCCACAACCTCGCCCTCTTCTTCTGACCCGGCCGCCCAGGGAGTGACCATGACCGCCCCGACCTTGACGCCCCGCGTCGAACAGCTGATGAACCAGATCGAGACCGGCCTCGACCGTGGTCTCATCCCCGCCTCGATCTACGGCGACCCGCAGGTCTACCAGACCGAGCTGCGCAACATCTTCGGCCGGTGCTGGGTCTTCCTGGCCCACGAGTCCGAGATCGCGGCCAAGGGCGACTACGTGGTCCGCCGCATCGGCGAGGACAACTTCATCGTCGTACGCGACGAGCAGGGCGACATCAACGTCCTCTTCGACGCGTGCCGCCACCGCGGCGTGCAGGTGTGTCGGGCCGACTCGGGCAACACGTCGCACTTCCGCTGCCCGTACCACGGGTGGACCTACAACACGACCGGCGAGCTGGTCGGCGCCCCGCTGTGGCGCAACGCCTTCGGCGGCATGTCCAAGGAAGAGAACGGCCTGGTCAAGGCCGCCAAAGTCGACTCGCACCACGGCCTCATCTTCGCCACCCTCGACCCGAGCGCCCCGTCGCTGCGCGACTACCTCGGCGGCATGGGCTGGTACCTCGACCTGGTCTTCGGCCTCGACGAGGGCGGCGTCGAGGTGATCGGCGCGCCGCAGCGGTTCGTGGTGGACGCCAACTGGAAGTCCGGCGCCGACAACTTCTGCGGCGACGACTACCACCTGGGCACGCTGCACCGCTCCGTGTGGGAGATCGGCGCGTTCCCGGTGCCGTTCCGCGAGAACATGATGGGCTACCACATCCAGGCCTCGCCCGGGCACTCGCTGTCGTTCTCCATGGCGCCGGACGCCGACGAGCCCGGCCCGAAGTTCTTCGGCTTCCCCGAGGACGTGGCGCAACGGTTCACCAGCGGCAACCGGATCAGCCCCGAGCAGCTGGAGATCGCCCGGCGGTCGCGGGTGTTCGTCGGCAACGTGTTCCCGAACTTCTCGATCCTCGCCCTGCCGATGACCGAGGACGGCGCCAAGCACGCGCCGACCGGCGTGCTGACCGTACGCACCTGGCAGCCCAAGGGCCCGGGCCAGATCGAGATCTTCAACTGGTTCCTGGCGTACAAGAGCATGTCGCCTGAGCAGAAGGACCGGGCCTACCGGGCCGGACTCGGCACGTTCTCCGTCGGCGGCTCGTTCGAGATGGACGACACCGAGCCGTGGATCACCGTGGGCCGCACCGGCCGCTCGGTGGCCGCCGAGCTGCTCGACTTCGAACTCAACTACCAGATGGGCATGCCCGGCATCGGCATCGCCAAGCCGGTCGACGACTGGCCCGGCCCCGGCATCACGTACTGGACCCGCTACGAGGAGGGCGTCCAGCGCAACATGTACCGGTTCTACGCCCAGATGATGCGCGCCCCCAAGGGCGAGTGGCCGAAGCTCACCTTCTAAGGACAGTCATGCAATCGTTGCGGGGACAGGTGTGCGTCGTACTCGGCGCCGGCGGCGGCATCGGGTCCGCCGTCGTGCGCCGGTTCGTCGCCGACGGCGCCACGGTCGTCGCGGTCGACGTGGACGTGGCGCGCGTCGACGCTCTCGCGGGCCCGGCGCGCAAGGTCGTCGCCGATCCGGGCGTCTGGGCGGACGCGGCGCGCGTCGTCGACGAGACGGTGGCCGAGTACGGCGGCATCGACGTCGTACTGTCCTGCGCCGGCCTGTTCGACCAGGCGATCCCCCTGATCGACGTGCCCGGCGAGGCGATCGAGCAGGCGCTCACCGAGTGCCTGCGCGCCAACGTGACCTCGGCCCTGCACACGGTACGTGCGGCGCTGCCCACGCTCGCCGCTCGCCGCGGCCGGGTCGTCCTGACCTCCTCGTACGCCGCGAACGCGCCGTCGGGCGGGGGCGTGTTCTACACGGCGGCCAAGCACGCGCTGGCCGGCGTCGTGAAGCAGCTCGCGTACGAGCTGGCCCCGCACGTACGGGTCAACGCCGTCGCACCCGGCGTCGCGCAGACCGTGATGACCGGACTGTCCACCCTCGACCAGGGCAAGAAGGACGCCCTGCTCGACGGCACCGAGAAGGCCCTGCCGCTGGCCGTCATGCCGGCCACCGACGACTACGCCGCCGTGTACGCCCTGCTCGCCTCGCCGACCGAGTCCGCCGCGATGACCGGCTCCACCGTCGTGGTCGACTCCGGCCTGGCCATCCGCGGCCTCGCGGCCCCGTCCGGCGCCACGCTGAGGGAGCTGGCATGACGAGCGCGTGGATCGACGACGTGCGGGCCCGCTACGCGGCCGGCGGCCTCGCGGGCCGGCTGACCCCCGGCACCCGCCCCGCCGTCGTCGTCGTGGACCTCCAGTACGGCTTCACCGACCCAACCTGCGGTCCGGGCTTCGACCTGTCCCCGGTGGTCGAGGCGACGCGAGGCCTGCTGGACGCGGCCCGCGCGGCGCGCGTCCCGGTCTTCTTCACCACGATCTCCTTTCCCGGTACGGACGGCAGCGCGCGCACCTGGCTGACCAAGATGCCGGCCATGCGTGACCTGCGGCCGGGCACCAAGTGGATCGACATCGACCACCGGCTTGACCGGCGCTCGTCCGAACCGGTCGTCACCAAGCAGGCGGCGTCGGCGTTCGCGCACACGTCGCTGCTGGCGTCGCTGCGCGAACTGAACGTCGACACGCTGCTGCTGTGCGGGGCGACGACGTCGGGCTGCGTACGGGCCAGCGCCGTCGACGCGTGCGCCAACGACCTGCCCACCTTCGTGGTGCGCGAGTGCGTCGGCGACCGCGAGGCCGGCCCGCACGACGCGGCGCTGCTCGACCTCGACGCCAAGTACGCCGACGTCATCTCCATCGCCGACGCCCTCGCGCTGGTCAAGGGCGGGATCTCATGACCGTCGTGACCGCGTCGCGCCTGATCCGGGCCCCCGAGCGCCTCGCGCCGGCGCGGGCCCTCGGCACGCCCCGCCTGGTGCTGCCCGGCGTACAGCCCGGCGTCTGGGGGCTGCGCGCCGAGCTGGACCAAGGGCTGTTCGCCCGCCGCGACATCACCGGGCTGATCGACCAGCTCGCCGAGGCCGGCCTGCGCGGGCGGGGCGGCGCGGGCTTCCCGGCCCACGTGAAGTGGCGCTCGGTCGCCGACGCGGCCGGCGACAAGGTTGTGGTGGCCAACGGCCACGAGGGCGAACCCGCCTCGGCGAAGGACCGGTGGCTGCTCACCCACCGGCCGCACCTCGTCCTGGACGGCGCGCTGCTGGCCGCCCGCGCGACGGGTGCCGGCCGGCTCGTGTTCTACGTGGCGCGCGCCGACACGGCCGCCTCGGTCACGGTCGCGGTCGCCGACGCGCGCGCCGCCGGCCTCGTCCCGGCCGGGCTGCGCGTGGATATCCACCGCGCCGAGCACACGTACGTCGCCGGCGAGGAGACCGCCGCGATCCGTTCGATCAACGGCGGGCCGGCGCTGCCGCTCGCCAAGCCGCCCCGGCCGTACGAGCGCGGCGTCGACGACCTGCCGACGCTGGTCAGCAACGTGGAAACCCTGGCGCACGCGGCGTGGATCGCGGCCTTCGGCGCGGCGGAGTTCCGTTCGGTGGGTACGCATACCTCGCCCGGCACGGCCCTGTTCACCCTCAACGGCTGCGCGCGGCCCGGCGTCTACGAGGCGCCGTTGGGCACGAGCGTCGGCGACCTGTTCGCCGCGGCCGGCGGCGTCCCCGGCGGGTACCGCGGCCTGCTCATGGGCGGCTGGTTCGGTGGCCTGCTGCGCGACGAGGTAACGACGCTTTCCTGCTGCTATGACGCGGTACGCGCGGCCGGCAGCGGCCTGGGCTGCGCGTCGCTCACCGCGTTCGGCCCGGACGTCGACCTGGTCGCCGTCGCGGCCGAGCTGGGCCGCTGGTTCGAGGCCGAGTCGGCCCGGCAGTGCGGCGTGTGCCTCAACGGCACGAAGGCGATCGCCAAGACGCTCACCCAGGTGGCGCAGGGCGACGAGGACCCCAAGCACGTCGAGAACCTGGCCCGGTGGGGCACCACCCTGACCGGCCGAGGCGCCTGCGCGTTCCTCGACGGCGCGACCGCCCTGGCGCGCAGCGCGGCGACAACCCTGCACCACACGAGAGGAATGACCGATGCGAGTAGCTGTTGACGCCACGAAGTGTGCCGCGTACGGCACGTGCGTGGAGCACGCGCCGGCCGTGTTCCAGCTTGACGAATGGGGCTACGCCTCGCTGATCGGCGACGGCACGGTCGCGCCTGACCAGGAGGAGGCGGTTCGCAAGGCCACCGCCGGATGCCCCGAGCGCGCCATCACGATCACCGACTGACCGGAGAAGAACAGTGGATCTCGGACTAGCGGGCAAGGTCGCCCTGGTCACCGCCGCCTCGCGCGGTATCGGCCGGGCCGTCGCGCAGCGCCTGGCCGCCGAGGGCGCGACGGTCGTCGCGGCCGCCCGGACCGCCGGGGAAGCGGAGACCGTCGGCACCGGCCGGATCGTGCCGCTCGCGCACGACC
>JAEZGP010000088.1 GCA_023437285.1 Actinomycetes bacterium
GTCTCCGTCAGCCGCACGAGTTGCCGCAGCGCCAGGTCGGGGTCGGCGGCGGCGCCGAGCGCGGTGAGCACGTCGCCGGCGGTCCCGTCGACGGGCTGCTGGGCCGCCTCGTCCCACAGCCCCAGCCCGTCGGCGGCCAGCGACCTGCCGGCCCGTTCGGCGTCGAGGAACCCGTACCGGGCCAGCCGACCAGCGGCACTCGTCGGTCGCGTCATGCTCAGTTGCCCAGCAGCGGCAGCGGCCGCCCCGAGATCGAGGCGCCGGCACGCTCGCCGCGCACCACGGCGGCGAACCGCTCAGCGAACGGCCGCCACGCCTCCTCCAGGTCGTCCATGGCCGCCTCCGTGCGGTCGAGCAGGGCCTCCGGGTCGACGCGGCACTCGCGCAGCAACCCGATCGAGTCCAGCGCCCAGGACGCCACCATCTGCGTGTCGCACTCGATGTGGAACTGCACGCCCCACGCCTTCTCCCCGAGCCGGAACGCCTGGTTCGGATAGTTCGTCGAGGCGGCCAGCAGCACCGCGCCGACCGGCAGGGCGACGATCTCGTCGGTGTGCCATTGCAGCACGTCCATGAGCATGGGCGTGTCCGCGAACAGCGGGTCCTCGTCGGCCTTGTCGCGTTTGGCGACGAGCCGGGGCCCGATCTCCGGGCCGGCGGCGGCCGGCTCCACGATCCCGCCGTGGGCCTGGGCGAGCAGTTGCGCGCCGAGGCAGATCGCCAGCGTCGGCACCCCGTGCCGGACCGCCTTGCGCAGCAGCGACTCCAGGTCCGCGAACCACGCCGCGCCGGGTGCGTCCGCCTCGTCGTAGGCGCTCTGCTCGCCCCCGAGGACCACCAGGCCGGCGACGCCGTCCAGGTCGGCCGGGAGCGGGTCGCCGGCGTGCGGGCGTACCACGGACAGGGTGAGGCCCGCGGCCGTGAGCCAGTCACCCAGCCGGCGCACGTCGTCGGTCGGGTCGTTCTCGATCACCACAGTGAGGCCGCTCATGCCCATGAGGCTATCCAGATTAAGCTCTGCCGCCATGTCCGACCTCACGACCGCGGTCCGGCCGGCCGCGCTGCGGCCCGGCGACCGGGTGATGCTCGTCTCACCATCCGGGCCGACCCGTCCGGACCGGGTGGCGCGCGGCGTCGAGCTGCTCAGCGGGTGGGGCCTGTCGGTGACGGTGGCGCCGAACGCGTACGCCCGCTCCGGCTACCTGGCCGGTGCCGACGAGCTGCGGCTGGCCGACCTGATGACCGCGCTCGGCGACCCCGCGGTGCGCGGCGTGATCTGCACCCGGGGCGGCTACGGCGTGCAGCGCATCGTCGATGGCATCGACATGGCGGTGGTCCGCGCCGACCCCAAGATCGTCGTGGGTTTCTCGGACATCACGGCGCTGCAACTGTCGCTGTGGCGCGGCGCGCGGCTGGCCAGCGTGCACGGCCCCGGCGCGGCCTGGCTGCACGAGCGCACGGGTCCCGACTCCGTGGCCGCCCTGCGCCACGCGCTCATGGAGCCGACTCCCGTGGTGATCTCCGCGCGTCAGGATGAGGAGACCTCCCCCGTACGCGTGAGCGCGCCGCCGGTTTCGGGGCCCCTGCTGGGCGGCAACCTGTGCCTGCTGACGGCCTCGATCGGTACCCCCGATTTCCCGGACCTGACCGGCGCGATCCTGCTGATCGAGGAGGTGGCCGAGCCGCCGTACAAGGTCGACCGGATGCTCACCCACCTGCGCCGGGCCGGCGTCCTGTCCCGGGTCGCGGGCGTGGCGGTGGGCCAGTTCACCGACTGCGCCGACAACCGGTCCACCACGATCGTCGACTGCCTCCTGGAGGGCCTGGCGCCGCTCGGCGTGCCGGTGCTCGGCGGGCTGCCCATCGGCCACGGCCGCGACCAGATCGCCGTACCGTTCGGCACCGTGGCGACCCTCGACGCGACGGCCGGCACCCTGACGGTCGCCCCGGCGGTGCGGTGACCGACTCCCCCGACCGCCCGGCACCGGTCAGCGGGTGGCGGCGAAGACGGCGAACGTGGGGTTGGCGCGCAGCGGGGCCCAGTACTGCTCGCCGTGCTCGGCGATCAGGTCATCGGTGATGGTCACCGGCACCCGGCGCACGTCGGTGAGCCCGGCCCGCTCCAGCGCGGGCTCGATGACCCCGGGCGGCCAGGCGAAACCCTCGAAGTCGACCGGCGGGTCGCCGGGGATGTGCACGGCGTACCCCTGCCGCCCGGCGGACTCCTCCGTCCGGCGCGCCGAGATGCCGTACGTCGACAGCATGTCCGCGTTGTCCCAGTCGAACTCCGGGTTGGGCACGAGGACGACGAAGGTGCCGCCCGGCGCCAGGTTGGCGACCAGCCGGCCCACCATGTAGTCGAGCGCCTCGACGCCGGGGGCGTACCCGAGCAGCCACACGGCCGTGACCACGTCGAACGAGCCGAGGACGGGCAGTTCGGCGCCGTCGAAGCGCTCGTAGGTGATGCCGAGCGGGTCGCGCTCCTCGACCCGGCGCGCGTACGTGATCATTTCGTTGGACGCGTCGATGCCGACGACCTTCGTGGCGCCCCTGGCGGCGAACATCCGGGCGTAGAAGCCCGTGCCGCAGCCCGCGTCGAGCACCGAACGGCCGGCCAGGTCGGGCAGCGCGGCGAACAGCGTGCCCCGCTCGGCCAGGCCGACCGGGACCAGCTTGCCCCGCTCGTACAGGGCCCCGATCACGTCGTACTGATCCGTCATCGCGCGACCTCCATCGTGTAGAAGTCGGTCCACTATAGAGCGACGACGGCGGTCATCCCGTGCGATGCAGCAGAACTACCGCAACGTCGTCGTTGACTGCCGTTTCGGCCCCGTCCGCCGCCGCCCGGCGCATGATCTCGTCGACGCACGCCTCGACGTCGTCGCACCACAGGTCGGCGAAGTCGGCCGCGAGGACGGCGATGCTCTCGGCGATCGGCTGGTCGCGACGCTCGATGAGCCCGTCGGTGTAGGCCAGCAGCGTCGACCCGACCGGGAACGGCGCGTACGCCAGGGGCGTGTCCGCGCGCTGCCCGCCGAGCAGCCCGTACTGCGCGCCGTCCAGCGTGTGCACCGCGCCGTCGGGGGTACGCAGCAGCGCGTACGGGTGGCCCGCGCTGACGTAGCCGACCCGGTCGCGGGCCAGGTCGACCTGGAGCAACTGGGCGGTGCCGTACGAGCCGTCGGCCTCACCGAGGGCGGCCTCCAGGTGCCCCACCAGGTGCTCGGTCGGCACGCCGGTGTGCACGGCCGCCGAGATCACGTGCTGCATCTGGGTCATCGCCGCGACCGCCTCGACGCCGTGACCGACCACGTCGCCGACCACGACGACCAGCGACCCGTCGGCGCGCGGCAGGAACTGGTACCAGTCGCCGCCCATCCCGATCGCGTGGGCCGCGGGCCGGTAGCGCGCCGCGATGGTGAGGCGCCGCAGGCGCGGCGGATCGGGCAGCAACCGCCGCTGCAGGGCAGCGACGAACTCGTGACGGCCCTCCGCGTCGCGCGCGCGGTCCAGCGTCTGCCCGCACATGTCGCCGACCGTACGCAGCACCGCGTCCGTACCGCTGTCGAATTCGGGCGGTTGCCGCCAGGCGAGGCTCAGCACGCCGAACACGGTGCCCACGTCGTCGCGCAGCGGTACGGCCGCCGACGAGCGCAGGCCCGCAGTCCGCACGGCGGCGAGGATCTCCGGTTGGTCAGCCAGATAGGCCAGCAGGTCGTCGACGAGCACCATGTCGCGCCGGCGGATGGCCTCGGTCGTCGGCAGGTGGGCGCTCAACGCGACCCGCCGGTACCTGCTCAGCAGCTGCGTGTCCATGGCCCGCGACCCGGTGCCGATCATGCTCAGGTGCCGGTCGCCGAGCAGCAGCCCGATGTCGGCGGCGTCCGCGCCGAGCAGCGCCGGCACGTGCTTCTCGATGACCGCGACCACGGCGTCGAGGTGGCGGGCCCGGGCCAGGCCGCGGGCCACGCCGGCCAGGTGTTCGGCGCGGCGCGACTCCTCGGCCACCCGGGTCGCGAACGCGGCGCGGGTCCGCTCGAACCGCCCCTCCCGTACCCACAAGATCCCCAGGAGTACGGCCAGCAGCAGCGTGGCGGCCAGGATGACCGCCGGCAGCGTCTGGTCGGCGGGGGTGGGGTCGTCCGCCGTGACGCTCCACCGCCGCCCGGCCACCGTGACGGTCGTGGTGGCGCCCCCGGGCGGGGCGGGCGAGATGACGAGCGGTCCGTCGCTCACCCCGACCCGGGTGCCGGCGGGCAGGCGCCGGTGGGCCGCGGCGAGCAGGTCCTCGGCGAGGAAGCCGGTGGAGGCGAAGCCCACGAGCGTGCCGGAACTGTCGGCGCGCGTGAAGATGGGCTGGGTGAGGAAGTAGCCGGGCCGGCCGCTGGGGGCCAGCCGGGTCGGCGCGCTGAGCACGAAGCGCCGCGTTGTGGCGGCCTCGTACTGGGCGGCGGAGCGCACCGGGTCGCTGTAGACGTCGAAGCCCAGCACCGGCCGGGTGGTGCCGTTGACCGGTTCGGCTTCCATGACCACGGCGTAGTGGGTCCGCCGCGCGGCCGGGACGAAGCTCCCGTCGGCGGCGCGTTCGATGATCGGCCGGCCGACGCGGGCCTCGAAGGCGTCGCGCTCGGCGTCGCTGACCAGCACCACGTGGGCGAGCGTCGTCAGCGCGGAGGCGCCGATCACCCCGGCGGCGAAGTTGCGGAACTCCTCGGAGGTGACCGTACCGTCGGAGGCGATGCCGCCGACGCCGCTGAGCGCCGTGGTGGTTCGGGCGAGGCTGTCGCTGAGGGCGGCGGCCGCGACGGTCGCGGCCTGCCGGTCACGCTGGACGGCCCGCTCCCGCTCCGTCATGACGGCCGCGTAGACGCCGGTGCCGCCGACCAGCAGCAGAGCGAGCAGGCCCGCGAACGCGGCGACCCGTTTGCCCGTAACGTCCGACATGGACCCGGGCGGGGTGGGAGCGCTCATGAACGCGTCAGCGATGTGTGCCTGGAAGAACCGAATGCAGGGAGCATATGTCCCATGTCAACTGACGGTGACCCGCTGCCCGGACACGACGGTCGCGTAGCCGTCCTCGCTGGTGGCCACCGCAGCCCGCAACCCTTGCGCCGTCACGATCTCGACGGCGGTCGGCGCCTGCCGGCCGCTCGCCTCGACCAGCAGGTGGCCGCCGGCCGCGAGCCAGCCGCCCGCTCCGGCGGCGAGCCGGCGCAGCACGTCGAGCC
>JAEZGP010000155.1 GCA_023437285.1 Actinomycetes bacterium
CACGGCCGCCGACCGCGCGTCGAGGTCGGCGTAGGTCAGCCGGTCGGGCCCGCAGGTGGCCGCGAGCGCGTCCGGTGAACGCCGGGCCGCTTCGACGATCAGCGCGACCACGTCCACCGGGTCCGGGTCGGCCGGGCCGGTGCCCAGGGCCAGCAGGTGCGCGCGTTCGGCGGCCGACAGCAGGTCCACCGCCGATGCCGGCGCGTCCGGGCTGTCGACCAGCGCCGCGAGCAGGGCCACGAACCGGTCGGCGAGCCCGCTGATCGTCGACCGGTCGAACAGGTCGGTGCGGTAGTTGAACGCGGCGATCAGCGTGTCCCCGTCCGGCCACACGTCGAGGGTCAGGTCGAACTTGGCCTGCCGGAACTGGCTGTCGACATACTCGGCGCGCACGTCGGCGAGCACCTCGGTGCCGGCGTGCTGCTCGGTGTGCAGCACGAACATCGTCTGGAACAGCGGGGTGCGGCTGGGGTCGCGCGGCAGGTTCAGGCTGCCCAGCAGCCGCTCGAACGGTACGTCCTGACGCGCGTACGCCGCCAGCGCCGCCTCGCGGGTGCGACCGAGCAGCTCCCGGAAGCTCGGGTCGCCGCGCAGGTCGCCGCGCAGCAGCAGGGTGTTGACGAAGAAGCCGACCACGGCGTCCATCTCCGGCAGCGGCCGGTGCTCCATGGTGGAGCCGACCATGACTTCCGACTGGCCCGTGTGCCGGGACAGCAGCAGCTGGTAGGCCGCCAGGAGGGCCATGAACGGGGTGGCGTGTTCGGCGCTGGCGAGCTCGCGCAGCCGCTCGACGACCGGCGCGGGCACCAGCACGCGCAGGTGGTCGCCGTCGTGGCCGTGCTCGGCGGGCCGGGGCCGGTCGGTGGGCAGGTCGAGCACGGGCAGGTCGGCGAGCAGCCGCCGCCAGTACTGCTCGTCGAGCGGGGCCTGGTCGTCGCGCGCGCGCTGCCACACCGCGATGTCGCCGTACCCGACGCGCAGCGCCGGCAGGTCGGGCACCTGCCCGTCGCGCAGGGCCGCGTAGGCGGCGCCCAGCTCGGAGACGATCAGCGCCATCGACCGGCCGTCGCCGACGATGTGGTGCACGATCAGGCAGAACAGGTGGTCGTCGGCCGCGACCCGGACGAGGACGGCGCGCACCGGGGCGTCGTTTTCAAGATCAAAACCTGTGTTGGTACGCGCGGCGAGCAGCTCGCCCGCCGCACCGACCGGATCGGCGGCACCCGACGCGTCGAGCCGCTCGACGCGCACCCCGGCCGGCGGCGCGACCACCTGCGCGGGCTCGCCGTCGCGGGCCACGAACCGCATCCGCAGCGCCTCGTGGCGCGCCTCGACGACGCCGAGCGCGCGCTCCAGCGTGTCCGCGTCGACCGGCCCGCGCAGCCGGTACGTCAGGGGAATGTTGTACGACGCGTCGCCGGGGTCGAGGCGGTCGAGGAACCACATCCGCTCCTGCCCGAACGTCAGCGGCAGCTCCACCAGGTCGGCCGGCCGGCGCGGCACGACCGCGACGGCGGCGTCCTCGGGCGTGCCCGGGACGGCGTCCAGCGCGGCCGCGAACCCGGCCAGGGTCCGGTGCCGGAAGACCAGGCCCACCGGGATGTCGCGGTGCACGAGGGCGCGCAGCCGGGCGACGGCCTTCATGGCGAGCAGCGAGTGCCCGCCGAGGTCGAAGAAGTCGTCGCCGGCACCGACCCGGTCCACGTCGAGCACCTGCGCCCACACGGACGCGACGAGCTGCTCGGTCGCGCCGGTCGGCGGCACGTACGCGTCGCCCGCGGATCGGGCGTCCGGCCGCGGCAGCGCGTGGACGTCGACCTTCCCGTTGACCGTCAACGGGATGCTGTCCACGGCCACCACGGCTGACGGCACGAGGTACTCCGGCAACACCTCGGCCACCCGCTCGCGTACGGCCAACGGATCCACGCCGCCGGTCACCCAGCCGACCAGCGTGTGCCCGCCGCCCCCGTTGGGTAACGCCGCCGCGAACGCCTCCGCGACCCCGGGTACGGCCTGCAGCGCCGCGGCCACCTCGGCCGGCTCGACCCGGAATCCGCGCACCTTGACCTGCTCGTCGACGCGGCCGACGAACTCCAGCACCCCGTCGGCACGCCACCGCACCCGGTCGCCGGTGCGGTAGATCCGGCCCGGCCCGTACGGGTTGGGCACGAACCGCTCGGCGGTCAGCGCCGCAGCGCCCAAGTAGCCGCGCGCCAGCCCGGCGCCGCCCAGGCACAACTCCCCCACCACGCCGGGTGGCACGAGCCGCAGCGCTCCGTCGACCACGTACACGCTGGTGTCCGACAGCGGGCCGCCCATGGACACCCGTCCGGCCACGTCGGACGCCGACAGGTCACCGGCGGTGGCGATGACGGTCGCCTCGGTCGGCCCGTACGTGTTCACCACCCGTACCCGGTCGCCGAACGTGGTGCGCCAGCGCGCGTACACGTCGGCGCGCACCTCGGACCCGCCCAGGATCAGCAACCGCAGCCCGGCGGGCCAGGTCACCGCGTCGCCCTCGGCGACCAGCGCGTGCCAGTACGACGTGGGCAGGTCCAGCACGGTGACCCCGACGTGCCAGACGTCGGGCAGCTGCTCGCCGGGCGGCACGAGCACCCCCCGCGCACCCACGGTCAGCGCCGGCCAGATCTCCTCCACATGCGCGTCGAAACTCACCGACGCCACCTGAGTGACCACGTCCGACGCCGACAACCCGTATGCCGAACGCATCCACGCCACCCGCGACGCCAACGCCGACCACGGCACCCCCACCGCCTTCGGCACCCCCGTCGACCCCGACGTGAACACCACATAGGCCAGATCGCCCTCGCCCGGCGCACGGCCCGGGTGGTCCGGGTGGTCCGGCTCGCCCGAAGAGTCGGGCCCAAGGGTCACCGTGTCGGACAGCGCGGCGAAGCGCTCCGGCACGGACGTGACGGTGAGCGTGGCACCGGCGGTACGCATCATCAGCGCGATGCGGGCATCGGGATAGGCGAGGTCCACCGGCAGGTACG
>JAEZGP010000279.1 GCA_023437285.1 Actinomycetes bacterium
AGCGCCGACGAGGCCGCCTCGCATCCGCAGCGGGCCCTGCTCGTACAGGCGTTGACCGGTACCGGCGCCATCGGGACGCCCGACCTGTCGCTGCACGAGGCGCACGCCGGCGACCGGTACCTGCTCTGCTCCGACGGGGTGTCCGCCGTCGTACCCGGCGAGGCGCTGCGCGGCGCCCTGGACGCCGGCGGCAGCCCCGACGACGTCGCCGACGAGCTGGTCCGGCTCGCGTACGAGTCCGGCGCCCCCGACAACATCGCCTGCGTCGTCGCCGACGTGGTCACCCTGTGAGGGCGGGCTCCTTCACCGTCGACCGTCGCCCGCTGGCCATCCCGGCGTTTCGCCGGCTGTGGCTCGCGTCCGTGGTCACGGCCGTCGGCGGCTCGTTCAGCCTCATCGCGATCCCCACCCAGCTGTTCACCATCACCGGCTCGTCGGCCGCGATCGGCGTCTCGGCGATCGTCACGTTCGCGGCGTTGACGGTCTCGGCGCTGTGGTGCGGCGCGCTGGCCGACCGGATGGACCGCCGCCGGCTGCTGCTGTTCGGGCAGTGCGGCCTGGCCGGCACGTACCTGCTGCTGTGGGCCCAGGCCGCCGTCGGGCTGGGGTCCGTGGCGGTGCTCATGGTCCTCATCGGGTTTCAAGGCATGTCGTACGGGGCGACGATGGCCACGATGGGGGCGGCGGTGCCCCGGGTCGTCCCCGGCGACCTCCTGGCCGCGGCGAACAGCCTCAGCTCGCTCGTGCGCTACCTCGGGGCCGTCGTCGGGCCGTTGCTGGCCGGCGGGCTGCTGCCGCTGACGGGCCTGGGCAGCCTGTACCTGTTCGACTCCGTCGCCCTGGCCGCGGTCATCTGGGCGGTGTGGCGGCTGCCGTCCATCGAACCGCCGCCCCGCGCGGCGACGCGGACGAGCGCGGGGGCGACCGTACGGGAGATCGCCGACGGGTTGCGGTACCTGTGGAGCCGGCCGATCCTCGTCGGGGTGCTCGGCATCGACCTGGCGGCGATGGTGTTCGGGCTGCCCGTGGCGCTGTTCCCGGAGTTGGCGGAGCGTACGTTCGGCGGCCCGCCCGGCGGCGGCGCGGTCCTGGGCCTGCTCTACGCCGCGTACCCGGCCGGGGTGGTCCTCGCGGGCCTGTTGTCGGGCACGTTCACCCGGGCCCGCCGCCACGGCGTCATGCTGGCCGGCGCCGCGCTGGCGTGGGGCGTCACGGTGGTCGCGCTCGGCGTCGCGCCGGGCGTGGCGGTGGCCGTCGCCGCGCTGGTTGCGGGCGGCGCGGTCAACTTCGTGCTCAGCACGTTCCGCAACACGATCACCCAGGCGCACAGTGACGACGCGCTGCGCGGGCGGGTGCAGGGCACGCTCACGGTCGTCCTGCTGGGCGGCCCGCAGGCGTCGGTACTCGCGCACGGGCTGCTGTCCGCCGCCGTCGGGCCGCGCTGGACGATCGTCGCGGGGGGCCTGCTCACGGTGGCGACGGTGGCTCTCATCGCGTGTCGGGTGCCGAGCCTCTGGCGGTACACGGTGCGCTCGCCCGTCGTGGAGCGCCAGCCGGCCTGACCGGGCCAGCCGGGTCGCTCGTTAGCCGTACAAACAGGGTTTTATCCGATTTATGCTGTCACCGGTACAACCAGAGGAGGCAGACATGAACCTGCGCATGATCAAGGCGGTTGCCGGCAGCATCCTGGTCGCCGGCACGCTCGCCGTGGCCCAGAGCCCGGCCAGCGCGGCCACGACCACGGCGCCCGCACCGGCCACGGTGGCCAACAGCGTGGCCATCGGGCAGCCGGTGACCAGCCCGCGCGATTACCGGCAGGGTTACCGGGACGGCTACCGCGACGGCTGGCGAATGGCCCGTGAGGACTGCAACAAAGGCTGGCGGACGTTCCGCGGTGGTTCAGGCAACCGCGACTACGAGCGCGGCTACAACCGCGGCTTTGAGGCCGGGTTCGCGGCGGGCTTCCGCGAGTACTGCCGGTAGGTCAACCGGCGAGGCGGCGATCCAACTCGGCCTCGTCCGCTACGAACCACAACTGCCGGCCGCGGTTGGCCTCGGTGACGAAATCGCGCAACGCGCTGCTGCTGGCCAGCTGCGCGGAGATGTCGCCCACGATGGCCAACCGCAGCCGGTAGTTCACGAACTTCTGCGTGACCTCCCCGGCGAAGCCGGTACGCAGGACGAAAAAGTCGTCCGCCAACCGGTCAGCCGGGATCGCCACCGTCTCGACCTCGGTGCCGTACGTCTCGCCGATCAGGTCGATGACCGCCGCGACGGTGGACAGCACCGGCCCGTCCGACGGATAGGTGAAGATCTTCACGCCGGGTGATGCTACGCGGGCCGCCCGCCCCGGTCGCCCGGGTTTCGGCCATAGTGGAGGCGTGCCTCCCTTGGATCTGCGGCCGGCGCGGGCCGACGACGCGGACTTTCTCGCCGACATGGTGGTGGCCGCGGTGAACTGGTCGCCGACGGACGCGCACTGGAGCCGCGAGCGGGTCCTCGCTGCTCCTGAGCTGGCGCACTACGTCGCTGGGTGGCCCCGCCCAGGCGACTTCGGCGTGGTGGCGCTCGTCGACGGCGAGCGGGTCGGCGCCGCCTGGTTGCGCGAGTTCCCCGCCGACGACCCGGGCTACGGCTTCGTACGTCCCGGCGTGCCCGAACTCACCCTCGCCGTGACCGAACCGTGGCGCGGCCGCGGCGTCGGCCGGAAGCTGCTGCACGAGTTGCTCGCCGCCGCCCACGCCCGGGGTCTGCGCGGCGTCTCGCTGAGCGTCGCGTCCGGTAATCGCGCCGCACGCCTCTACGTTCAGGCCGGCTTCCGCGTCGTGGGCGCCTGCGGCGACTCCGACACCATGCTGCTGACCTGGGCAGACAACGCACCCGGGAAGATCGAGGCCCCGGGCTGAACCGGTTGGCCGCCCGCCCCGTAATCCGCGTTCCCAGCGGCCGGTCGGGTACGGTGGCGGTTATCGCAGATTTGGTGGGATTTGTCATGATTCCACGCCTGGAAGGACACTCATGAACACGCTCGTGATCAAGGCGGTGGCCGGCTGCCTAGTTGTGACGGCCTCACTGCTGAGCGCCCAGGATCCGGGTGCGGCGGCGCCCCCGCCGGCGACCGAACCAGTGGTGACCAGCGTGGACATCAGCCGACCGGTAGCCTCGCGCGGCGACTACCACCGTGGCTACCGGGCGGGTTACGCCTACGGTTACCTCCACGCCCGAGCGGAGAACTGTGGCGGCTCGTGGCGCCGCGTCAACAACCCGCCCAACGGTGGGTTCGACGACTATCAAGCTGGCTTCCAGGCCGGCTACAACAACGGTTACGACGTCGGCTCACGGTGCTGGTGAAGCCCTAACAACGCTTACGCGTCTCGCTGCTGGCCCGGCAGCAGCGAAACTGTACGGTATGCCCCCGACCGAGACCGCGTTGCCTGACGCAGAACCCGATGCGCGGGTGGCGGCCCTCGTCATGGCCGCCCGCTGAGGCGGCAACCGAGCACCGTGGCCGAAGCCTGGCGCGCCG
>JAEZGP010000738.1 GCA_023437285.1 Actinomycetes bacterium
TAACAGGCGAATCCACTCAGGACTCGGATACCGGACACCCGAAGAAGTCCACAACGAGTACCTCAACCGGCAGCAAGCAGCGTAGAAACCCACAAATCCAGCTGTCCGGAATCCTCGCGGCACATCATTATGCGCACAAACGGCGACCCGACACCGCCCCCACCCCACCCAATGCGCACATATGGCGAGCCGACACCACCGCTGGCCCGCCGTTTGTGCACAAATGGCAGCGGGCGGGGCGCCTTTCCGCGCCAGGCGGTCGCCGTCCGGGTGGGCGCCGGCGATCAGGCGGGGTGGGCGGCCCTGGCGCGCTTGACGATGAGGTCGGCCAGTTCGGGGGCGTCGGCGAGGGGGGCGGCGATCGCTCGCGCACCGGCCTGCCGCGCCGACGTGGCCGCGATGTCGTGCAGCGTGCCGGCGGCCAGGAAGTACGACGACGCCACCACGCGGGTGGCGCCCCGACGGCGCAGCTCGTCGACCGCGTCAGCACCGCTGGGCGGGGTTGCCGAGGCGAAGCCGACCTCGCACGGTACGCCGAGGCTGGCGCCGAGGGCGTCGGCTGTCGCCCGTACGGTCTCGCGGGCGGCCTGCACCCGGGTGCCCGCGGCGATGAGCACGATGCCGTCGTAGGTGGTGGACAGCTCGGCGAGACGCCGGCGCAGGGCGGCCAACAGCAGCGGGTCGGGGACCTCACCCGGGTCGGCGGGGCCGAGGACCGGCGCCAGCAGGGCCGGTACGCCCGCCGCGCGCAGGACGGCCGGAATGTCCACCCGACCGTGGTACGCCCGAGTCAGCAGGGCCGGCACCAGCACGGGCCGCGGTTCGCAGGCGGGCGCCCGGCCCCAGCCGGGCTCTGCCTGGCCGAGCCCCGCCCCGCCAGCCTCTGCCTGGCCGAGCCCCGCCCTGCCGGCCTCCGCCCGGCCAAGCTGCGCCGGGGCCGGACTGGCCAACCCGCGCAGCACGCCAGGTACCGATGGGAGGTTGAACTCCAGGAACGCGGTCACCACCGGCCCGGGCCAGCGTTGCCCGACGGCGCTCGCAAGCCGCCGCATGGTGGCTGGCGAGCGGACGTCGGGACTGCCGTGGGCGGTGATGACCAGTGCGGTCACGCGTGCAGGCCGCACTCGGTCTTGTCGAACATGGCCCAGCGGCCGGCGCGGATGTCCTCGCCGGGCTTGGTGCGGCGGGTGCACGGCCAGCAGCCCACCGACGCGTACCCCTGCGACAGCAGCGGGTTCACCGGTACGTCGTAGCGCTCGATGTACGCCTGCACGTCCTCGTCGGACCAGCGCACGAGCGGGGCCACCTTGACCTTGCCGCGCGCCGCTTCGAAGGCGACCTCGCGGACGTTGGCGCGGCTGGGGCCGTCGGCGCGGCGCAGGCCGGCGGCCCACGCGTCGTACTTGGCCAACTGCCGCTCCAGCGGCTCCACCTTGCGCAGGGCGCAGCACTCGTCGGGGTTGCGGGCGAACAGGCGTGGCCCGTACTCGCCGTCCTGCTGTCCGACGGTCAGGTCGGGCCGCACGGACACGACGGTGACCGGGATGGTCGCCTGGACCTGGTCGCGGACCCGCAGCGTCTCGTCGAAGTGCAGGCCGGTGTCGAGGAAGACGACTTCGATGCCGGGGGCGACGCGGCCGGCCACGTGGGCGAGTACGGCGTCGGCGAACGAGCTGGTCACGCAGAACCGCTCGCCGAACGTGCCGACGGCCCACTCGATGACGGCCTCGGCGCTGGCGCCGTCGAGGGCCGCCTGTCCCTCGGCCGCGATCTCGGCCAGCTCCTCCCGGGAGCGTCCCTCACCAGCAGACAGGGCCGGCAGTACGCCGACCGCGGACAGCAGGGTCATCGCTTCACCACCAATCCGATGAACTTGACCGAAAACACCCGGGTGCATTCGCGGCACTCCCAGGCGCCGTGCTGATCTTCGTGAGGACGCAGGTCCTCACCCCCGCAGTACGGGCAGTAGTAGGGCACGAGGCGCTCGCTCATACGAGCTGGTCCTCGGGGGCGCGGATCACCCACTGGGCGAAGGATTCGCCCTCTGTCCGACCGGCGAGGTAGCTGCGGGCCACCCGTTCCACGTACGCCGGAAGCTCTTCGGCCGTCGTCTTGAGGCCACGCACCTTGCGGCCGAAGCCGCCCTCCTGCCCCTTGGCCATGGCCAGGCCGCCGCCGAGGTGGATCTGGAAGCCCTCCACCATCTCGCCGTCCGGCCCGGGCACGAGCTGGCCCTTGAGCCCGATGTCGGCGACCTGCGTTCGCGCGCACGCGTTGGGGCAGCCGTTGACGTTGATCGTGAAGCTCGTGTCGAGGTCGCCGAGGGTCTGCTCGAGATGCGCCACGAGGTCGGCGGCGCGGGCCTTGGTCTCGACGATCGCGAGCTTGCAGTACTCGATGCCGGTGCAGGCCATCGTGCCGCGCCGCCACTGCGACGGCTCGGCCTGCAGGTCGATCTCGCGCAGGCCGTTGACGAGGCCGTTGACCTCTTCCTTCGGCACGTCAAGGATCAACAGCTTCTGGTACGGGGTGAGGCGTACGCGTCCGCTGCCGTGGGCGGCCGCGAGATCGGCGACCCGGGTGAGGACGCCGCCGGAGACCCGGCCCGCGACGGCGGCGACGCCCACGTAGTAACGCCCGTCGCGCTGCTCGTGCACGCCGATGTGGTCGACCGGCTCGGCCGGCAGGTCGGGGGCCGGACCGTCGATCAGCTTGCGGTTGAGGTATTCGCCTTCGAGGACCTCCCGGAAGCGCTCGACGCCCCAGTCGGCGACCAGGAACTTCAGGCGCGCGCGGTGGCGCAGGCGGCGGTAGCCGTAGTCGCGGAAGATGCCCACCACGCCGGCCCACACCTCGGGGACCTCGTCGAGGGGCACCCACACGCCGAGCCGCTTGGCGAGCATCGGGTTGGTCGACAGGCCACCACCGACCCACAGGTCGAAGCCGGGGCCGTGCTCGGGGTGGTTGACGCCGAGGAACGCGATGTCGTTGGCCTCGTACGGCACGTCGGGCAGCCAGGAGATCGTCGACTTGAACTTGCGCGGCAGGTTCGAGTACGCCTTGTCACCGACGTACCGGGCGACGATCGCGTCGATCGCGGGCGTGGCGTCGAGCACCTCGTCCTTGCTGATCCCGGCGACCGGGCTGCCGAGCACCACCCGCGGGGTGTCGCCGCACGCCTCGGTGGTCTGCAGGCCGACCGCCTCCAGCGCCTGCCAGATCGCCGGCACGTCCTCGATGCGGATCCAGTGGTACTGGATGTTCTGCCGGTCGGTGATGTCGGCGGTGTCGCGCGCGTACCGGGTGGAGATGTCGGCGACGACGCGCAGCTGCTCGGGGCTCAGCTGGCCACCGTCGACCCGGACGCGGAGCATGAAGTACTCGTCGTCGAGCTCGTGCGGCTCGAGGATCGCGGTACGGCCGCCGTCGATGCCGGGCCTGCGCTGCGTGTAAAGGCCCCACCAGCGCATCCGGCCGCGCAGGTCGGCCGGGTCGATGCTGGCGAAGCCGCCGTGCGCGTAGATCGTCTCGATCCGGGCCCGGACGTTGAGGCCGTCGTCGTCCTTCTTGGTGCGCTCGTTGGGGTTGAGCGGCTCGCGGTGGCCCAGCGCCCACTGGCCCTCACCGCGGGGGCGGCGGGCCTGACCGGCACCCGCGCGGGCGGGCCGGGGGGCGGACTGGCTGGGGGAAACCGACATCGACGCGATCCTCCTGACGGCGCTTTCGGGAGGGCGCGCAGGCCGGTGCCCCAGCGTCGCTGGTGGCTGGCGATGACGTCGGTGTCAGGCCGCCGGCATGAGTGCGCGCCCGCTGAGCAGATTGATGCGGGCAGCCGCTAGCCGGCCGGACAGATGGCGCTGCGTACGCGGCCGTAGTCGACGTGGCGGCGGGCCACGAAGCGGCGTACGACGGCGTTCATCACCCGGACATATTCCCATGCCAGCCGGATCAAGCGCCAGCAGATGGGCTCGCCGTCCCATTTCGCGAGAGTGACCGTCGCCACTGCCGACCGCCCCGGACCGGTTTTCAGCGGGTTGTCAGCGGATCGACACCGGTCCGGTACGTCCGGCAAACCGGACGCGGCTACGCTGAGCAGAGATCGTTGGCCCACGGAGCCGACCGGGCCGCCACCGACGCCGGACCGGTACGCGGGGCCCGAAGAGGACCCGGAGGGTGATCGGTGCTCCATACGAGTCCCGCGCCCGGCGCCGATCGCTTCGATCCCGCCGGTCCGACCGGCGTCCTGGCTCCCGACGTTCCGGCCGCCAAGCCCGACGAACCCGAGGCCGGGGCCGACCCGGCGGCGACCGCCGCCCCGACCGTCGCGGCCCCGATCGAAACAGCGGTCGACATCGGTGCCGTCGACACCGACACGGTCGACGCTGGCCCGGGCGACCCAGTGCCGACCGGGGACGCGCCGGCACGGGCGTGGCGGCACGCCAGGCGCAACCCCGTCGCCCGGCTGGCCGGTCGTACCCTCGCCTGGCTGACGCCGACCGTGGCGATGCTGGTCGTCGGCCTGACCGGACTCACCCGGCCGGTGCTGGGCTGGGACGAGATGGCCACCTGGAACGCCAGCCAGCGCTCGGTGCCGAAGATCATGGCGTTCATCGCCAACTTCGACGGCGTACTCGCCCCGTACTACGTGTTCATGCACTGGTGGACGGCCGTCTTCGGGACCTCGCACCTGGCGTTGCGCGCGCCGTCGCTGATCGCGATGACCATCTCGGCGGCGCTCGTCGCCCGGCTCGGCACGCGGCTGATCGACCCGTTCGGGGGCCTGGTCGCCGGCCTGCTGTTCGTCGCCGTCCCGGCGATCAGCCGGTACGCCCAGGACGCGCGTCCGTACGGCTTCGCGGTCCTCTTCGCCACCCTGGCGACGCTGCTGCTCCTGCGCGGCCTGGAGCGCCCCACGCCGTGGCGCTGGCTGCCGTACGCGGTGAGCGTCGCCCTGCTCGGCATGGCGAACATCCTCGCGCTGCTGCTGCTGGCCGGGCACGCCGTCGCGGTGATCTGGCGGTTCGTGGCCACGCGCGACCGGCGCCTGCTGTGGTGGGCGGCAGCCGTCGCGCTGGGCCTCGTGCCCGCCGTACCGCTGATCGTGCTCGCGATGTCGCAGCACGACGCGATGCTCGCGTGGATCCATGTGTACGACTGGCGGGTGGCGGCCGCCGCTCCCGGGGACATCTTCGGCACCACTGTCGCCGGGCTGCTCATCATCGGGCTGGCCCTGACCGCCCGGCCGGCGCAACGGTGGTTGTTCTGGACCCTGCTGGCGATCGCGATCGTCCCCCCGGCCGCGCTGCTGCTCGTGTCGATCAGCTCGCACGTGTGGGTGCCCCGGTACGTGCTGTTCACGGTGGTGGCGTGGGCGCTGCTGGCCGCGTTCGCCCTGCGCGCCACCCCGGTGCGGGCCCTGCTCGCCGTCGCGCTGGTGACGTGCGTGGCGCTGCCGGCCCAGTTCGACCTGCGCGGCGACGACACCCACGTGGGGCCGGACAACCGGCTGGCCGCCGAGTTCCTGCGCGCGCACGCGCAGCCGGGCGACGGCATCCTCTACGCCGAGGAGGACCTGTGGTCCACCCGTAACGGCATCGAGTACTACATGGGCGACGACGCGCCCCGCGACGTGCTGCTGTTCCGCTCGCGCGTCGACAACGACAGCCTGAATGACACGGAGTGCCCGGACGCGGCGGCGTGCATCGGCGACACCCGGCGGCTGTGGGTCTACCGCTGTGCCAACAGCGTGCAGGGCCTGGCGCACCTCGGGCCGGCGGAGCACTTCCTGCGCCAGCGCACGGTCCTGGCCGAGCGGTACAACGTCAGCAACTGCACCCTGCGCCTGTACGTGCAGGGCAGGTCGCCGTCGTGGCCCTCGGAGCCGCTGTCGCTGCGCGACCCCGCAACCGGCGCTACCGGTGGGGACTGAGCGGCACGACGAGCACCGCCTCGGTGCCGCCCTCGATGCGCGTGCGCATCTCGATCGAGCCGCGCAGCTCGCCGCGGGCGAGGGTACGCACGATCTGCAGGCCCAACCGGTCGCCGGCGTCGAGGTCGAACCCGTCGGGCAGGCCGCGTCCGGTGTCGGCGACGCTCACGTGCAGCTGGCGGCGGAACCGGTGCGCCGAGATGGTCACCTCGCCGCCGCTGCCGGGGGCGAAGCCGTGTTCCACGGCGTTGAGCAGCAGCTCGTTGAGGACCATGACGAGCGGCGTGGCGATGTCGGCGGGCAGGACCCCGAACGAGCCCTCCCGGTGCAGGCGGACCTTGGACTCGGGCGAGGCGACCTCGGCGGCGGCCGAGGCGACCCGGTCGATGATGCCGTCGAGCTCGACGGCCTCGTTCGGTGAGATCGACAGCGTCTCGTGCACCAGCGCGATCGACGCGACCCGGCGCACCGACTCCTCCAGCGCGGCGCGCGCGTCGGGCGTCTCCACCCGGCGTGCCTGCAGCCGCAGCAGGGCCGCGACGGTCTGCAGGTTGTTCTTCACCCGGTGATGGATCTCCCGGATGGTCGCGTCCTTGGTGATCAGCTCGCGGTCGCGGCGGCGCACCTCGGTGATGTCGCGGACGAGGACCAGCGCGCCGATGGGTACCCCGGCGGGGATGAGCGGCAGCGCCCGCATGAGGACGGTCGCGCCGCGCGCCTCGATCTCCTTGCGGGCCGGGGCGTCGCCGCGCAGCGCCGCGTGGACCCGGTTGCTGGCGTCGTTGCCCTCCAGCGGGTCGTTGGCCAGCCGGCTGGTCAGGGCCGCCAGGTCCTCGCCCACGAGGTGGGCGGCCAGGCCGAGTCGCCGGTACGCGGACTGAGCGTTCGGGCTCGCGTAGGTGACCTTGCCGCTGGCGTCGAGCCGGATCAGGCCGTCGCCGACGCGCGGCGCGCTGGTCGTCTCGCCGGGGTGGCGGGGCGGCGGGAACGTGCCGTCGGCGACCATCTGGGCGAGGTCGTCGGCGGTGGTCAGGTAGTTCATTTCGAGCTGGCTGGGCGTGCGCGCGGTGGTGAGGTTGGTGTCGCGGCCGACCACGCCGATGACGTCGGAGCCGTCGCGGCGGCGTACGGGAATGGCCTCGTGGCGCGCGGGCGTGTCGCCGTACCAGACGGGGTCGCCCTCGCGCCAGATCCGGCCCTGATGCAGCGCGATCGACAGGTGCGAGACCTCGGGGCCGGTCATGATCCGGCCGACGTGGTCGTCCTGGTACGCCGTCGGGGCGGTGGTGGGGCGCACCTGCGCCACGCAGACGAACTGGGGGGTGTCCACGGCCGAGGTGGGCACCCAGAGCAGGAGGTCGGCGAAGGAAAGGTCGGAGATCAGCTGCCAGTCGCCGGCCAGCCGGTGCAGATGATCGACGTCAGCCTGGCCGAGGCCCGTGTGCTCCTCGACGAGATCACGCAGCGTGGACACACGCAGAGCCTGTCAAATGAACGTGTCGGCGAGATGACCGGGGGTCACCGCGTCGTGGTGACTTTTTTCAGGCCACGCGGGCTGTCCGGATTCTCCCCGCGGCCGAGCGCCAGCGACAGCGCCAGCCGTTGCAGCGGCAGGATGTCCAGCAGCGGGGCGTACCGCTCGTCGACGTCGGGCGTGGCGAGGTAATGCCCGGCGCCGGCGGGCCGGGGACCGATCGTGACCACGTCGGCGCGCCGGTCGGCCAGCCGGGCCAGCACCTCGCGCATGGTCTCGCCGGCCGGGCCGCCGCCCACCACGGCGAGCACGGGCACGTCCGGGTCGGCCATGGCCAGCGGGCCGTGCAGCAGGTCGGCGCCGGAGAAGGCCAGCGCCGGCAGGTACGACGTCTCCATGAGCTTGAGCGCCGCCTCCCGCGCGGTCGGGTACGCGTACCCCCGGCCCGTGGTGAGCATCCGGCCCGCGAAGCGGTACCGGCCCGCGAGGTCGCCGGGTCCGTCGCCGGCGAGCGCCTCGCGGGCGAGGTCGGGCAGCGCGTCGAAGGCACTACGGACGTCGGGTGTCACGTGGCCGTCGCCGGCCCGCACGCCCTCGACGAGCAGGAGCAGCGTGAGCAGTTCGGCGGTGTACGTCTTCGTGGCGGCCACGGCCCGCTCGTGTCCCGCGACGATGTCGATGGTGCGTTCGGCCTCGGCCGCGAGCGGCGAGTCGGGCGCGTTGGTGACGGCGAGGGTGAGCGCCCCCTGCTCGCGGGCCACCCGGACCACCTCGCACAGGTCGGCCGAGCCGCCGCTCTGCGACACCCCGACGACGAGCGTGTCGCGCAGGTCGGGCCGCGCGCCGTACACGGTGATCGCCGACGGGGAGGCGAGGGCGGCGGGCAGGCCGAGGCGGATCTCGCAGAGGTACGCCGCGTAGAGGGCGGCGTGGTCGGACGTGCCGCGCGCGGTGAACACGACGTGCCGGGGCCGGCGGCGGGCGATCTCGGCGGCGACGGCCGCGATGGGGCCGGCCGCCTCGTCGAGGACCCGCGCGTAGACCTCGGGTTGCTCCGCGATGTCGGCCGCCATGCCCGCGCCGGGCCGCTGCTCCTCCACGGTTCCATCCTTACGGCAGCTGCGCAAACCTGCTCACTTGATGCGCATCCTTGCACGTTTCCGGCGCTGAACGCAACGTAATGCGCAGGCTTCGCTCAGGTTGCCCTCCGGGTTGATCCGGGCGTCAGTCGGTGGCGAGGTCCCGGCGCAGGGCCAGGAGATTCATGCCCGGGATGGGGGACCAGTCGCGCTCCGGCACGCGAACGAAACCGAAGCGCGCGTAGAGCCGGTGGGCCCGGGTCGCGAAGTCGCGCGTGTAGATGAGCAGGGCGGTCGCGCCGGCGTAGCGGGCGCGGGACACACACGCCGCCACCAGCGCCTGCCCGACGCCCTGGCCCTGGGCGGCCGGGTCGACGGCCAGCATCCGGAACTCCGCCTCGCCCGGGCCGGCGATCTCGGCCAGCGGGGAGCCGTGCAGGACCAACGCCACCGATCCCACCACCCGGCCGGCGGCGTCGACGCCCACGAGCAGTTCGGCCGCGCTCGCCCGGCCGGCGACATCGGCGAGGACCGCGTCATAACCTTCGTCGTCGGCGAGCTGACCGTCGGCGCGGTAGGCGTCGACGGTCAGTCGTGCGATGTCGGGGTAATCGTCAGTGGACGCCGCGCGGACGGTGATCCGCGGCACGTGCGGCGTCATTCCACGATGGCGATCAGGTCACCCTCCTGGACGACGTCGCCCTCGGCCACCGCGAGTTCGGTGATCGTGCCGTCGGACTCGGCGACCACCGGGATCTCCATCTTCATGGACTCCAGGATGACCAGCGTGTCGCCCTCGGCGACCTCGTCACCGGCGGCCTTGACGACCTTCCACACGTTGGCGACCATCTCGGCGCGGATCTCGTCGGCCATTGTCGTCCTTTCTGGGCGTGACGATGCTTCGCGTTCCCTCGGACGGGACCGCTGACGTATCCAATCACGTCCCGGCCGGTCGGCAACCACGTGCCCGGCCGCGCGCCGTAGAATTCCCCGACACCCGCAGGGAGGTACCAATGGCGAAGAAGGCCCGCAAGAAGAAGGCTCGGAAGAAGAGCGCCGCCAACCACGGCAAGCGCCCCAACTCCTGAGTGCCGGTGCGGGGGTCCGTCGCCACGGCGGCCGGCCCCCGCGGCGTACCTCCGGGTGCCTTTGTCAGCCGCGCTCGTAGGTCGTCTCGACGACGAGGGCGGCCAGCCTGGCCCGCAGCCGCTCGCGCAGCTCGTCCGGCGCCTGGTCGCCCCCGCAACAGCGGTTGACCAGGACCTTGACCTCCTCCTCGATGCCGTACTCGCGCAGACACGGCGAGCACTCGTCGAGGTGTTCGCTGATCACTGCCCGGCGTTCGTCGGCGCACTCCAGGTCGAGGAAGAGGTAGACCTCGCCCAGGACCTGCTGGCAGTCGACGTCATGGGGATCGCCGCAGCTCACTGGTTCACACCTCCTGCCCGGCCGGGTCGGCCGGGGCGTTCGACGGGGGCCGGGCGAGGCCCCGCTCAACAGCGTAGTTCTCCAACAGGCGGCGCAGGTTGCGCCGGCCACGGTGCAGCCGGGACATCACGGTGCCGATCGGCGTACCCATAATGTCCGCGATCTCCTTGTACGAAAAGCCCTCGACGTCGGCGAGGTAGACGGCGAGTCGGAAGTCCTCCGGCAGGCTCTGCAACGCGTCCTTGACGTCGCTGTCGGGCAGCCGGTCGAGCGCCTCGGTCTCGGCGGAACGCAGGCCGCTGGACGTGTGCGACTCGGCCTCGGCGAGCTGCCAGTCGGCGATCTCCTCGGTCGGCGCCTGGACGGGCTGGCGCTGCCGGCGCCGGTACGAGTTGATGTAGGTGTTGGTGAGGATCCGGTAGAGCCAGGCCTTCAGGTTCGTGCCCTGCTCAAACTGGTGGAAGGCCGCGTACGCCTTGAGGAACGTCTCCTGGACGAGGTCCTCGGCGTCGGCCGGGTTGCGGGTCATCCGCATGGCCGCCGCGTACAGCTGATCGAGGAAGGGCAGCGCCTCCCGTTCGAATCGGGTCCGCTGCTCGCTTACCTCGGCGCTGGATGTCACGCGTTCGCTCCTCTTTACGGCTCGCGCAGAGGATACGACGCCACGACCCGGCGATATCGCGGAAGGCGGCCGGACAGGCGTAGGACGCGATTCCCGGGTCGTCCGGGTCTCCGCGGTCCCACTGCGCACCAGCGTGCTCACCGTTACCCCATTTCCTGTGCACCGATCGCGTTCGGTGGGTGCAACAGGAAGCTCGCCGCGGGCATTCCGGGTGGGGGCGAATGTCACGCGACCTCGCCCTTCCTGGTCCGGCACCGGTTGGGCGCCGGAGCCAGGAAGGGCCTGGGAGGTTGGGTACGGACTGGGTGTCCGCGGTAATGGAGATGTCCCATATACCTGGTTCGTACTGTCCAACGAAGCCCGGGCCGGCTAGGTCACGCTCGCGTCTCAGCGTCGGCGCAGCCAGTCGGCGGCCGCCGCGCCGACGAGCGCCGGGTCGCCCTTGAGGTCGTGCCTCTCCCCGGCCAGGACGACGACCTCCACGGCGCCGCCGGCCTCGGGTACGCCGAACGGGTCCCGGTCCCCGTTGATCACCAACGTGGGCAGGGTCCGGTCGAGTTCGGCGGCTCGGGTCACCTCCGGCCGGCCGGGCGGGTGCAGCGGAAACGCGAGCGCCAGTACGCCC
>JAEZGP010000356.1 GCA_023437285.1 Actinomycetes bacterium
AGATGCTCCTGATCTCCAGCGGCGCGACGACGAAGTCCGGCTCGCAGTCCGTCGACAGATGCCAGGTCCCACGGGTGACCTGCGCGGCCGCGTCGTAGGTCTCCGCGATGTCGACGCTGACGGTGCCCCGGTCGGGATCGGTGAACGACAGCGAATCCCGGGTGTGCCGCACGCCATCGGCTTCGGCGAGCAGACGCACGCTGGGGTTGAAGACGTCGAAGATGAACCGTGCCCCCGGCGCCAGGTGCCGACCGACCGACCGGAAGCAGTTCACCAGGTCCTCGGCCGCGTGCAGGTGCAGCAGCGAGTTGGCGGTGATAAACACGAGGTCGAAGGCGCGGCCCAGGTCGAAGTCGCGCATGTCGCCCCGGACCCAGTCCACCGTCACCCCGCGCGCGTCCGCCTTGCGCCGGGCCTCGGCCAGCATGTCCGCGGAGGCGTCCAGGCCCACGCACGGGTGCCCGTCGGCCGCGATGGGGATCAGCTTGTGCCCGGTGCCGCAGCCGAGTTCCAGAACCGCTCCACCCTGTCGGTCAGCTTCGGCCCGGTAGAAGTCGACCGCCGAGCCGCCGCCCGGGAACATCAGGTCGTACAGCGTCGCGTGCGAGTAGAACGATGCACTCATGGGCCGCCTTGTCTGCCGAGGGTCGCATCGCAGGGTACGTGCCCGGCCGGAGCGGGGCGAGCGGCCCGTTCAGCGCGGCGTTGCGGCCCTGGAACGGGACGAGGGCCCGTCCCATCCGGACGGGCCCTCGTGTGGGCGTTGCGGGCGGTCTCAGCGGTGGCCGCTGGTGACCTCCTCGCGCTGCGGGCTTTCCACCTCGGCGGGCGGGGCGGGCGGCGCCGGCTTCTCGATCGGGAAGAAGAAGCCCCGGATCGCCGGCGCGACGGCGCCGAGCCGGTTCATCTTCTTCGGCACGACCCAGCCGGCGTACGGCAGCTCGGCCGGGTGGCCGTGCTCGTCCACCGGCGACAGCGGCTGGTGGACCTCCATGAACCGCCCGTCCGGCAGGCGCCGGATGATGCCGGTCTCCACACCGTGGGCCAGCACCTCCCGGTCGTGCTGCTGCAGGCCGAGGCAGATGCGGTAGGTGATGAAGTACGCCAGCGGCGGCGCGAGCAGCAGGCCGATGCGGCCCGCCCAGGTCATCGCGTTCAGGCTGATGTGGAACTTGTCGGCGATGACGTCGTTGCCGCCCGAGAGCGCCAGGACCATGTAGAACGCGATGGACATGGCGCCCAGCGCCGTGCGGAAGGGCACGTCGCGCGGCCGCTGCAACAGGTGGTGCGACTTGCGGTCCTTCAGGAACCGGGCCTCGATGAACGGGTAGATCATCGGGAGGATCGTCAGGAACGCCGGTAGCACCAGTGTTGGCCAGAGCAGCGCGGGGATCGTGTACCCGAAGGCGCGTATCTCCCAGGCCGGCATGAGGCGGGTGGAGCCGTCGAGGAACATGACGTACCAGTCGGGCTGGCTCGCCGCGGACACCACGGCCGCCTCGTACGGCCCGAACAGCCAGATCGGGTTGATCTGCAGCAGGCCGCCCATCAGCGCGATCACGCCGAAGACCAGCATGAAGAAGCCGCCGGCCTTGACCGCGAAGCCCGGGAACATCCGCACGCCCACCACGTTGCTGTTGGTCCGGCCAGGGCCGGGCCACTGGGTGTGCTTCTGCTTCACCAGCAGGCCCATGTGCGCCGCGATGAGCGCGAGCAGGACGCCGGGCAGCAGCAGTACGTGGACGATGTAGAGCCGGGGCAGGATCTCGGTGCCGGGGAACTCCCCGCCGAACAGCGACGTCGTGATCCAGGTGCCCGCCACCGGGATGGAGAGCATGATCGCCGAGGCGATCCGCAGGCCCGTGCCGGACAGCGCGTCGTCCGGCAGCGAGTAGCCGGCGAAGCCCTCGGTGAAGCCCATCCAGAAGAGCAGGACGCCGATAATCCAGTTCAGCTCGCGGGGCTTGCGGAACGCGCCGGTGAAGAAGACCCGGAACATGTGCACCACGATCGCGGCCATGAACAGCAGGGCCGCCCAGTGGTGCATCTGCCGCATGATCAGGCCGCCGCGTACGTCGAACGAGATGTTCAACGCCGTCTCGTACGCCTTGGTCATCTCGATGCCGCGCAGCGGCACGAAGCTGCCGTTGTAACGGACCTCGGCCATCGACGGGTCGAAGAACAGGGTCAGGAACGTACCGGTCAGCAGCAGGACGATGAACGAGTAGAGCGCGATCTCGCCGAGCAGGAACGACCAGTGGTCCGGGAAGACCTTGTTGAACAGGCGCCGCAGCGGCGTGGCCACCTGCAGCCGCTCGTCTACCTCCCGGGCTGACGCGCCGGGTAGGGCGGCGAGATCAATCTTGCGTCGCTTCATGGCCGCTCCCAGAAGGCCGGACCGACCGCGACGCGGTAGTCCGACGTCGCGATGAAGTACCCCTCGTCGTCCAGGCTGATCGGGAGCTGAGGCAGGCTCCGCGAGGCCGGGCCGAAGATCGGACGGGCGTTGTCAATGATGTTGAACTGCGACTGGTGGCACGGGCACAGCAGGCGGTTGGTCTGCTGCTCGTACAGGCTGGCGGGGCAGCCCGCGTGCGTGCAGATCTTCGAGTACGCCACGAAGTTGCCCCACTGGGCGCCCTCGTTGACCGGCTTGACGTTCGCCAGCGTGATCTCCGCGTCCTCGGGGCGCAGGTGGATCAGCAGCGTGGGGGAGTCCGCCCACTTGTTCGTCGCGCCGCCCGGGATGCCCGGGAAGACGGTGATCTGACCGCCGACGCTGACCTCTTCCGGCCGGATCGGCGTGCCGTCGTCGCGGACCAGGCGTACCGGCTGGTCGTGGTTGAACTTGGGGTTGAAGCCGGTCTCGAAGAAGATCGCGTCCGGCTCGTGCGGCGACCGGATCAGGCCGCCGACCAGCGGGGCGACCGCGGCGACGCCGAGCGCCGCGCCCGGCAGCAACACCGCGGCCTTGAGCAGCGGACGCCGCTGAATGCCCAGCTCGTCGCCCATGTTGCCGATGGTGGCGGCCGTGATCGCCGCCTCGTCGGGGGCGGAGGCGCCCTCGTGGCGCTCCTGCACCGAGATCTCCTCGGGCAACAGCTTCTTGCCCCAGGTGATGATCGCCAGGGCGAGGAGCAGCAGCGACATGCCCAGCGTGAAGCCCAGGACCGGCGTGTACCACTTGCTGATGTTCGCGCCGCCCTTGTACTCCCACGGCCACCAGATGTAGGCGACGACGAAGGCCAGCGCGAACACGCCGCACAGCACGAGCATGAGCGCGATGGTGCGCTCGACGCGCCGTTCCACCTTGGTGCCGGGGACCGGGAAGCGGGGCTTGTAATGGACGATCTCCACGCCGTCCCGGCGGGCACCCTCGCGGACGAGGTCGAACCGGGTCAGCGCGGGATCCTCGAAGTCGAAGGGCTCCTGCCCGTCAGGCTGACGCTCGCTCATGACTTACCCGCAATCCACACCGTTGCCAGGACGATGCCGACGATGCCGATCAGGAAGATCGCCACGCCCTCGCTGGTCGGCCCGAGCCGGCCGAGGCCCCAACCGCCGGGGTCCTGATCGCTCTTGAGGTTCTGGATGTAGCCGACGATCTGCATCTTCTCTTCGGGGGTCAGCTGCGAGTCGCCGAACACCGGCATGTTCTGCGGGCCGGTGAGCATGGCCGCGTAGATGTCGCGGTCCGAGGCGTGCTCCAGCGTCGGCGCGAACTTGCCCGAGGACAGCGCGCCGCCCCCGCCGCCGTAGGCGTGGCAGGACGAGCAGTTGAGCCGGAACAGGTTGCCGCCGTTGGCGAGGTCCTCCTCCTCGGTGAGCCGCAGCTTCTCGCCGCTGGGCATCTGCGGGCCGCCGCCGAGCTCCTGGATGTACTGCCCGATCTGGGCCGCCTGCTCGCGCGTGTAGTGCGGCGTCTTGCGCTCGGCCTGCGCCTCCTGGCGGGCCATGGGCATCCGGCCGGTGGCGACCTGGAACTCGACGGCCGCCGAACCGACGCCGATCAGGCTGGGGCCCCGGTCGGTCACGCCCTCGGCATTGCGGCCATGGCAGCTGATGCAGCTGTTGTCGAAGATCTGCTTGCCTTCGGCCGCGGCGGCCGACAGGCCGTTGGCGTCCTCCGCCGACGCGGTCTGCATGCCGGGGGCGAACCCGACGTACAGGGCACCGAAGATGAACAGGGCGGCAACCAGCCGCAGGCCGGAGCGCAACCGGCGACGGGTCCGGCTGCGGGCGCCGGCCGGACGCCGCAGCGCGCTCGGTCGCAATCGCCGGCGCCACGATCCCGGGGACGCTCCACCGGGAGGGCCGGCGGGCTTGTCAGAACCAGTCATGGCCTCACCAATCCGGGCGGCCGGCAGGCAGCCGCGTCTTATACGTGACGTTGTTACGGCAGTAGGCGGTGGGGGCCGCTTACTGCAGGAAGTAGATCATGCTGAACAGGGCGATCCACACGATGTCGACGAAGTGCCAGTAGTACGACACGACGATGGCGGCCGTGGCCTGCGCCGGGGTGAACCGCGACAGCGTGGTGCGGACCATGAAGTAGATGAAGGCGATGAGGCCACCTGTCACGTGCAGGCCGTGGAAGCCCGTCGTGAGGTAGAACATCGAGCCGTACCCGTCCGCGTTGAGCTTCACGCCGTGCCCGACCAGCACCCGGTACTCGTTCGCCTGGCCGAGCACGAAGATGAGGCCGAGGACGAAGGTGAACGCGAACCAGCGGCGCAGGGCGAACACGTCGCCCTTCTCCGCCGCGAACACGCCCATCTGGCAGGTCACGGACGACAGCACGAGGATGACCGTGAAGGTCACCGCGTACGGGAGGTTGAGGACCTCCGTGTGCTTCTCCCACTGCAACTTCCCCTGCTCCGTCGACCGGATGAAGAAGTACATGGCGAAGAGCGCAGCGAAGAACATCAGCTCGCTGGAGAGCCACACGATGGTTCCGACGCTGACCATATTGGGCCTGGTCAACGAATGGATCTGATTCTTCGGAATGGCTGGGGCCGCAGTCACGCGGTCATTATTGCCCGCGATCAGGTCAGCGTGTGTGCGGGGTAGGGCAGCCGCGTGTCGCAGGGCTCTGACCAGGCACTTTACGGCCATCCGGGCGACAGGGTCCGGGGGTGGCGGACGACGGCCCGCGCGGGAGGAATAGCCTGCTGGACGTGGTGACCTCCGCACTCGTGCCGGCGGCCGCCGGCGTGGTGCTCGCCGACGGCGGGCCGGTGCCGCCCCTGACCCCCATCAGCTTCTTCACCGCGGCCGAGCCGGCCAGCCTCGCGGCGGTACTGGTGGTCGCGGCCGGCGGCGCGTACCTGGCCGGCGTTTCCCGCTTGCGCGGCCGGGGCGACCGGTGGCCGGTCGGACGGACCGTGGCGTTCCTCGGCGGCTTGCTCGCCATCGCCTCGGTCACCGTGACCGGCATCGCGGCCTACGACACGACGCTGCTCAGCGTGCACATGGTCCAGCACATGATCCTGACCATGATCGCGCCGATCCTGCTGGCGCTCGGCGCACCGGTCACGCTCGCCCTGCGCACCCTGCCGGCCAGGCCGCGCCAGGCGGTGTTGGGGGTGCTGCACAGCCGGGTCGCGCGGGTGCTCACGTTCCCGCTGGTGTCCTTCGCCCTCTTCATCGCCAACCCGTTCGTCCTCTACTTCTCCGGGCTGTACCGCGCCACGTTGGAGAACATCTGGCTGCACGAGTGGGTGCACCTGCACTTCATCGTCACCGGCTGCCTGTTCTTCTGGCCGCTGCTGGGCATCGACCCGCTGCCCGGCCGCATCTCGTACCCGATGCGAGCGCTGCTGATGTTCCTGTCGACCCCGTTCCACACCGTGCTGGGGCTGACGGTCATGCAGAGCGCGTCGCTGTTCGGCGGCGACTGGTACCCCAACCTGGGCCTCAGCTGGGCCGACCCGTACGACGACCAGAAGCTCGCCGGCGGCATCCTGTGGGCGGGCGGCGAGATCGTCAGCGTCCTCATGCTGGGCGCCCTGGTCGTGCAGTGGATGCGCCACGCGGAGAAGGAGGCCAGGCGCGTCGACCGGGCGCTGGACCGGGCCGAGGCCGACGCGGCCCGGCAGGCTGAGTACGATCTGCAACAGCTACGAGGTGGGAGCGTCCAGGCATGACCGAAACGTCCGCGCCGGCCCGCAGGGCCCTGGTGCTGCTGTACAGCGACGACCCGAAGGTACGCGAGGCCATGCGCCTGGCGATCGGCGCCGAGCCGGCCGCCGACCTGTCCGTGCGGTTCATCGAGGCCAGCGCGCACGACGAGGTGATGCGGCTGGTCGACAAGGAGGACATCGACCTGGTCGTCCTCGACGGCGAGGCGGCCCCGGCCGGCGGCCTCGGCATCTGCCGCCAGATCAAGGACGAGGTGCGCCCCGCCCCGCCGGTCATCGTCGTCATCGCCCGGGCCGCCGACCGCTGGCTGGCCGCCTTCTCGGGCGCCGAAGCGACCCTGCAGCACCCCCTCGACCCGATGACCACCGGGGACACCATCGCGGCCGTGCTCCGCGACCACGCCGCGCGGTAAGCTGCTGGCCCACATCGATACCCCGGAGGTTCCCGTGGGCGAGCGCACCTGGCCTGACCTGCTGTCGTCGCTGCTGCGAGGCGAGGAACTGTCGACCGACGACACCGCCTGGGCGATGGGCGAGATCATGGCGGGCGACGCCACCCCCGTGCAGACGGCCGGGTTCGTCACGGCGCTGCGCGCCAAGGGGGAGACGCCCGCGGAGCTGGCCGGTCTCGTGCGGTCCATGCTCGGCGCGGCGGTGCCGGTCGACCTCGCGCCGCTGCTCGGCGAGGCCACCGCCCGCGACGCCGTCGACATCGTGGGTACCGGCGGCGACCGGGCCCACACCGTGAACATCTCCACGATGGCGGCCCTCGTCGCGGCCGGCGCCGGGGTGCGGGTCGTCAAGCACGGCAACCGCGCCGCGTCGTCGGCCTGCGGTACGGCCGACGTGCTGGAGCAGCTGGGCCTGCCGCTGGAGCTGGGTCCCGACGAGGTGGCCCGGTGCGTCGCCGAGGCCGGCATCGGATTCTGCTTCGCCCCCCGCTTCCACCCGGGCATGCGCCACGCCGCCGTCGCGCGCCGCGAGCTGGGCATCCCCACCGCGTTCAACTTCCTCGGGCCGCTGACCAACCCGGCCCGCCCGCGCGCCGGGGCGGTGGGCTGCGCCGACGCGCGGATGGCCCCGGTCATGGCCGGGGTGTTCGCCGGCCGGGGCGACTCGGTGCTCGTGCTGCGCGGCGAGGACGGCCTCGACGAGATGACCACCACGACGGCCACCCGCGTGTGGGTCGTCCACGACGGTACGGTCCGCGAGACCCTCGTCGACGCGGCCGACCTGGGCCTGTCCCGCGCCGAGCCGGCGGACCTGCGCGGCGGCGACGCCGCGTTCAACGCCGCCGC
>JAEZGP010000357.1 GCA_023437285.1 Actinomycetes bacterium
ACGGACACGATGGTCGACCTGCCGGCCGTCTCCGACACGGCCACCGCGGTCCTGCCGAAGGTGACCGACCCGCCGACGGAGACCGACCTGCCGGCGAAGCCCGCCGATAAGTCGGACGACTGACGCATCGCACGCCGTTGTGGCGGCGCCCCTGCCGGGGTGCCGCCACACGCGTTTTCCGCGACCTACTTCCCGCCGCCCCATTCGCCGGGTGCCGGTACGCCCGGCGGCCGCATGGGCTGGCGCCGCGCCGGGCCCGCGTCGTGCGACTCGCCGGGCTCCTTCGCCCCCGGCCACGGCTTGGCCACCCGGGAGGCGAGCACGAAGTCCTTGCGCAGCGGGTGCCCCTCGAACTCGGGCGGCAGCAGCAGCGGCGCGAGCCCCGGGTGACCGGGAAAGTCGACGCCGAACATCTCGTGCGTCTCCCGCTCGTGCCACGCCGCGCCGGAGAAAAGGTCGACCACGGACTCGACCGCCGCGGCGTCCGCGGGCGTCACGGTCCTCAGCAGTACGCCGTACCGCCGGGCGGTCGACCACAGGTGGGCGACGACGGCGAACCCGCGCTCCCCCTCGTCCACGGCCGACAGCCAGTCGAAAAAGTCACACCCGAATTCGTCGCGCGCCGCGATCATCGCCGCCCGCCAGTCGCCGACGGCCACGTCCACGGTCGCCCGTGCCCACCGCCCGCCGCCCGACACGCTCGCGCCGGCGGCCTGCCCGGCCGGCGGTTTGACGGCCGCGTGTTCGTCGCCCGTCTGCCCGGCCGCCTGCTCGTCGCCCGGCCGGACGTCGACCGCCTGGTCGTCGACCGGTCGCTCAGCGGCGAGCGCGTTGACGGCCGCGGCCAGCGCGGCGCCCAGCTCCTCCGGGGTCATCCGGCGTCCCCTGGCGGGGCGGACGGCGGGCGGACGGGCTCGGCCGTGAGGGCCTCGACCGTGGAACGCGCACGCGCGGGAGCGTCACGGACGCCGCCGACCCCGGACTGCTCGGCGGCGATCTTCTCCTGGAGGCGCAGGATGCCGTAGAGGAGCGCCTCCGGGCGGGGCGGGCAGCCGGGGACATAGACGTCCACCGGGATCAGCTGGTCGACGCCCTTCGTCACCGAGTACGAGTCCCAGTACGGGCCACCGCAGTTGGAGCACGCGCCGAACGAGATGACGTACTTCGGGTCGGGCATCTGGTCGTACAGGCGCTTGATGGCCGGGGCCATCTTGTCGGTGACCGTGCCCGACACGACCATCAGGTCGGCCTGGCGGGGGCCGTGACCGAACGGGATCACGCCCAGCCGCATGAAGTCGTGCCGGCCCATCGACGTCGCGATGAACTCGATCGCGCAGCAGGCCAACCCGAAGTTGAACACCCACAGCGAGTACCGCCGGCCCCAGTTGAGGACGAAGCGGATCGGCTCGCCGAGCACGCCCGGCAGGTTCAGGTCCACCGCAGCACCTTCTTGCGCCACGCGTACAGCAGTCCGAGCGCGAGCACGCTCACGAAGATCGCCATCTCGATCACCACGGCGATGCCGAACCCGGGCCGGTCGAACACCACCGCCCACGGGAACAGGAAGATCGCCTCGACGGCGAACAGCACATACAGGTACGCGTACACGTAGTAGCGGATCTGGGCCTGGGCCCAGTCGCCGCCCACCGGATCGAGCCCGCACTCGTACGTGGTGGCCTTCTCGGCGGACGGCCGGATGGTGCTCAGCAGCCGGTTCGCGATCATCGCCAGGACGAACACGACCACGCCGGCGAGCATCAACAACCCGAGCGTCTGGTACGACCCGGCGCCAGCTTCACCCACGTCGACGAGCGTACGCCTAGCGGGCCGGTCCCACTCATCGGCGCGGGCGGGATGGGCGAAAACCGCGGGCCCCGCGCGTACTGACCGTAATGTCGGATGTAGGCCTATCCAGAAAAGGCGGACGAGCGCAACGTCACACCGTCATTCACCCCAATGGGTGGGACGAGCCCGGTATCCGACGATGGAGATGGAGGTTGCTCGACGTAGGCTCGAAACGGAGAAACAAGGGTTCGGGGCCGTTCCCCGCCGGTCCCTGAGGAGGCACAGCACCGTGGCCAAGCAGATCCGTCAACTGGATCGGGTGGTCATCCGTTTCGCCGGCGATTCCGGCGACGGCATGCAGCTCACCGGTGACCGGTTCACCTCGGAGACCGCCCAGTTGGGCAACGACATCTCGACGCTGCCGAACTTCCCGGCCGAGATCCGCGCCCCCGCCGGGACCTTGCCCGGCGTGTCCAGCTTCCAGGTGCACTTCGCCGACTTCGACATCCTCACGCCGGGCGACGCGCCCAACGTGCTGGTGGCGATGAACCCCGCCGCGCTCAAGGCGAACCTCGCCGAGCTACCGCGCGGCGCCGACATCATCGTGAACACCGACGAGTTCACCAAGCGGAACCTGCAGAAGGTCGGCTACGCGGCCAACCCGCTCGAGGACGGTTCCCTGGACGGGTACGCGGTGCACCCGGTGGGCCTGACCAGCATGACGGTGCGTGCCCTGGAGTCGTTCGACATCTCGAAGAAGGACGCCGAGCGGGCCAAGAACATGTTCGCCCTGGGCCTGTTGTCGTGGATGTACTCCCGGCCGCACGAGTCGACGCTCAGCTTCCTGCAGAAGAAGTTCGCGGCCCGGCCGGAGCTGGCCGCCGCGAACATCGCCGCGTTCAAGGCGGGCTGGAACTTCGGCGAGACCACCGAGGACTTCGGCGTCCGGTACGAGGTGAAGCCGGCCAAAATGGTCGCCGGCACGTACCGGAACATCACCGGTAACACGGCCCTGGCGTTGGGCCTCGTGGCAGCCGGGGTGCGATCGAAACTGCCCGTCTTCCTGGGGGCGTACCCGATCACGCCGGCCTCCGACATCCTGCACGAGCTGAGCAAGCACAAGAAGTTCGGCGTGACCACCATGCAGGCCGAGGACGAGATCGCCGCCGTCGGCGCGGCCCTGGGCGCCTCCTACGGCGGCGCGCTGGGCGTCACCACGACGAGCGGC
This sequence comes from Actinomycetes bacterium, assembly GCA_023437285.1. Taxonomy (GTDB): domain Bacteria; phylum Actinomycetota; class Actinomycetes; order Mycobacteriales; family Micromonosporaceae; genus Luedemannella. The sequence continues at coordinate 3,014 of JAEZGP010000357.1, forward strand.
CCGGGCGTCGCGCTGAAGTCCGAGACGATCTCGCTCGGCGTCGCGCTGGAGCTGCCGCTGGTCATCGTCGACGTGCAGCGGGCCGGCCCGAGCACGGGCATGCCGACCAAGACCGAGCAGGCCGACCTCAACATGGCGCTGCACGGGCGGCACGGCGAGGCGCCGGTCGCGGTGCTGGCCGCGCGCTCGCCCGCCGACTGCTTTTACACGGCCATCGAGGCGGCACGCATCGCGCTGACGTACCGCACGCCGGTGCTGCTGCTGTCGGACGGGTACATCGCGAACGGCTCCGAGCCGTGGCTGCTGCCGGACGTCGCCGAGCTGCCGGACCTGACGGTCGAGTTCGCCACCGAGCCCAACGGCCCCGACGGCACCACGTTCCTGCCGTACCTGCGTGACCCGGCCACCCTGGCCCGCCCCTGGGCGGTGCCCGGCACCCCCGGCCTGGAGCACCGCATCGGCGGCCTGGAGAAGGCCGACAAGACGGGCGACATCTCGTACGACCCGGCCAACCACGACCTGATGGTGCGCACGCGGGCGGCCCGCATCGACGGCATCGAGGTGCCCGACCTGGAGGTCGAGGACCCCGAGGGCGCCGCGAGCGTGCTCGTGCTCGGCTGGGGTTCGACGTACGGCCCGATCGGTGCCGCGTGCCGGGCGCTGCGTCAGCGTGGCCTACCGGTCGCGCAGGCCCACTTGCGCCACCTGAACCCGCTGCCGGCCAACACGGGCGACGTGCTGCGCCGCTACGACAAGGTCGTCGTCCCGGAGATGAACCTCGGCCAGCTCGTCCACCTGATCCGGGGACGGTTCCTGGTCGACGCGATCGCGTACAACCAGGTCCGCGGCCTGCCGTTCACGGCCGCCGAACTGGAGACCATGCTCGAGGACGTGGTGAAGAATGGCTGAGACGACCATCCCGCTGAAGCTGACCGCCAAGGACTTCAAGTCCGACCAGGAGGTCCGCTGGTGCCCCGGCTGCGGTGACTACGCGATCCTCGCGGCGGTGCAGAGCTTCATGCCGGAACTGGGCATCCCCCGCGAGAACATCGTCTTCGTGTCCGGCATCGGCTGCTCCTCGCGCTTCCCGTACTACATGAACACGTACGGCCTGCACTCGATCCACGGCCGTGCGCCGGCGATCGCCACGGGACTGTCGGTGTCGCGTCCGGACCTGCAGACCTGGGTGGTCACGGGTGACGGCGACGCGCTGTCGATCGGCGGCAACCACCTGATCCACGCGCTGCGCCGCAACGTCAACCTCAAGATCCTGCTGTTCAACAACCGGATCTACGGCCTGACCAAGGGGCAGTACTCGCCGACGAGCGAGATCGGCAAGATCACCAAGTCGACGCCGACGGGCTCGGCCGACTCGCCGTTCAACCCGATCTCGTTGGCGCTCGGCGCGGAGGCGAGCTTCGTCGCCCGTACGATCGATTCTGATCGTAAGCACCTGCAGTCGGTGCTGCGCGCCGCCGTGGAGCACAAGGGCTCCGCCTTCGTGGAGATCTACCAGAACTGCAACATCTTCAACGATGGCGCGTTCGATCTGCTCAAGGAGCCGCAGACCCGCGACGAGGCGGTCATCCGCCTGGAGGACGGGCAGCCGATCACCTTCGGCGCGCAGGGCGAGTGGTGCGTGGTGCACCCGCCGGGCGGCTTCGGCCTGGAGGTCCGCGAGACGGCCAGCGTCGACCCGGCCGACATCGTGGTGCACAACTCGTCGGTCCCCGACCCGGCGTACGCGTTCGCCCTGTCCCGCCTGCCCGACCTCGACCTGCGCCACACCCCGATCGGCGTGTTCCGCTCGGTGCGCCGCAGCTCGTACGACGACATCGTCCGCGAGCAGGTGGCCACCGCCACGGCAACGGTCACCGACCCGGAAACCGAACTGGCCTCCCTCCTCGGCTCGGGCGACACCTGGACCATCCTCTAAACCTCGATCGAGTACGCACCCCAGCCCGGCGGCTCCGGCCAGCCGGGCTGGCGCACGTATGGCCGCGCCGCCACGCCGCCCTCGCCCCGCCGCCCTCGCCCTCGGCTCTCCGCCCTGTCGGCTCTCCGCCCTGTCGGTCCTCCGCCCGACACCAATACACCTGTGGATAAGCAGCCCACCCAACTACTCTTCGTCACTTCTCCGCCTACCCTGCCCACCCACCTCGCCACCCTTTGCTCTGCTTACCTATACGCATCAGTAACGTTGAGTGAGAGTTCATTCGCTGCCGCTCCGTCAATTCGTCAGATAAATCGCCATTCTGTGGGTGCTTACCTAAAGTAAGCAGAGCAAAGGATGGGTGGAGGTTCAGGGCTGGGGGCGGTTGAGATTACTTTCCGTGGCGTCACTGGTAGTCACTCTGTTATCCACAGGGCGGCTGCGCGGTTGGCCTTCCGGGCGGAGCGGGGGCACGCTCGGGGGCGTGACACAGCAAGCGTCCGTGCCGCGGTTCGGGCCGTGGGTGGGGTTCGGTGACGAAGCCCTCGCCCGAGGGCTTCCGAAGCTCGCGGCCTACCCCATCTCGGGGATTGTTCGGCGCGTTCGGCGACTGAGCGACCTCAGCCAACGCCAGTTGGCGCTGCTTGTCGGCGTTTCGGCGTCGCTGATCGGCCGCATGGAGTCGGGCAGCGTGACGCCCAGCGTTGGCGTCCTGCAGCGGATCCTCGCCGCCGCGCAGCTCCAACTCGTCGTCGTTGACCAGGACGGGCGGTGCGTCCATCCCATGGGCGAGAGCGACGACGTGCGCGACGGCGCTGGCCGGCGGTACCCGTCACACCTCGACACCATCCTCGATCCGGAAGAGGGGGAATGGTGGGGCGACTGCTTTGGCCTCGCACGGCCGCCCGAGACGTTCTACCGGGACAGAGTGCGTCGGGACATGGCGCGCAGGTACAGCCGGTGGTGGGTGCGAGCGGCGCAGAACCGCGGCGTGCCGCAGCCGCCCAACCCGTCCGTCCTCGACCGGCGGCCACCGACGCCCGATTTCGACCGGGAGCTGCCGTTCGATCCGGAGGAGTGCGACGACTGGGATTAGGCGGGGACGACTGAGCTGCAGGGACGACTGAGCTGCGGGGACGTCCGGACTAGGCGGGGACGTCGCGGAGGAGGTCGGTGACCTCTACGGCGTCGGCGTCGTACTCGCGCCACTCGTAGTCGGCGCGGAAGCCCAGCTCGTCGTTGACCTGCTGGAGTTGCTCATTCTCGGTGGCGTGCCAGGTCTGGACCTCCCGCAGCTGCGGCTCGGCGTCGCGCAGCTCCAGCAGCATTCGGGCCTTCAGGGCGCGGCCCAGGCCCAGGCCGTTGAACTCCGGGCGCACGATGGTGTCGTACTGGTCGGCGCGGGTCGGGTGCTGTGCCGGAACGACAACTTCGGTCAGGCCGGCGACCCGGCCGGTCGACTCGTGCACCGCCAGGACGATGTGGGGGTGCAGGCCCCGGGCCCGCAACGTCGCGATGCTGTGGCGCAGCCGCTCCGCGCTGTACGAACTCGGGCGCAACTCCAGGTCGCCGGGCGGGGTGAGCCGGCGCTGCTCCTTCGCCTCGGCGTACGCGCCGAGAATCGACTCGGGCAGGCCGCCCTGGTGGTATTCCACGTAGTAGCCCGTCACCACGCCGGCGGCCATCTCACGCAGGTGATCCCAGTCGACCGTGCCGAGGTCGAGCAGGCTTCGCATCTCCACGTACGCCCAGCGGAAGCCGTGCGCCTCGTAGAAGTCCACCGCCGTCGTGCCGCCGATCACCTCGACGCCCAGCTGGCGGATGCCCTCAGCAAGCGCCTTGCGGGACGTGGCTGCGAGCAGCGTCCGGCCGACACCCTGCCGGCGCGCCTTCGGCACCACCACGACCTCGATGACGCCCATGCCGTCGAGCAGCAGCAGCGTGGCCACCCCGAGCAGCGGCGCGGTGCCGGGCTCGGCGTCATCCTCCTCCACGATCCAGCTGAACCGCCGCTGGCCGGGCATCGTGACCGAGAGATAACCACGCAGCGAGTTGATGCCCCACGATGGATCGTGCGGCAGATCAGCGGTGAGGGCCTCGTTATACGCGTCAAGCCACAGCCGCAGCTCGGCCTCCGGTGCCGAGCCCGGATCCCATTCGCGCAACCTCACCCGCCTAGCTTGCCGGTTCGTCGACGGAAGAACAATGGCACGGCACCCATTAGTGAGCTTTTGTCGCTCTCTGCGCTTACTTAATGCTCTGCGTTCGTTGCCCGTAGTCATTCGCTGTCTCGTAGACCGCGCGCGCGTACGACACCCCGGCCCGGTAACGGCCGATCGCCGCGTTCCAGTCCGCCCGTACCCGTAGATCCTCGTTGCCGGAACAGAGAACGCGGGCCAGGGCGACAGACGCATCGAAGATGTTGTACGGGTCGACGATGCCGTCGCCATTGGCGTCGATGGCGTTGGCCCGCCACAGCGGCGGCATGAGCCGCAGCGGCCCCATGGCCCGGTCGAATCGCGAATCGCCGTCGTAGGCGCCCGCGTCGGTGTCCTTCACCTCAGGTCGGCCGCCCTTGCCGTCGAGCAGCGGCCCGACAATCGCCGGGTCGGAACGCCCGTCGGGCAGCAGGCGGGCACCGCCGACCTGGCCGTGTGACGACTCGACCTGCCCGATGCCGGCCAGCGTCGTCCAGTTGAGCTGACACTGCGGGTCCACGTTGTTCATGAACACCTGCGCGTACCCGTACGCTTCGAGGGCGGGAACCGGGATGTTGACCACGGCGGCGACCCGGGTCGCCCAACCCTCCAGCGCGTCCGCCGGGCGGCCGGATTCGGGCCCAGCGGACGGAAAGTCCGAATTGCTAGCCGCCGCGCTTGTCGGCGCGACCGTCGCCGCGTCGCTGCCGACCCGCACGCTCCCGGGCGGCACCACGTAGGCCCCCACCACCACGGCGGCGGCGAGCAGCGCGACGAGCACGGCAACCTGGGTCCAGACGCGGGCCCGGCGGTGGCTCGCCGGAGCCGCGGGGTGGCTC
>JAEZGP010000386.1 GCA_023437285.1 Actinomycetes bacterium
ACGCGGGGCTGCGGACCGGTCACGCCGCCGCGCCCCACGGCGCGCACACCTCGACGCGGGCGCCGTCGGCCCGCATCGACGCGTCGACGGCCTCCAGCGCCGCGACCACCCGCACGCCGTTCCAGCCGTCCACGGCCGGGCGCTCGCCCGTGCGTACACAGTCAAGGAAGTGGGTGAGCAGCGCGGCGAGCGGCTCTACCGCGGGCAGTGCCGGGGCGTGCATGCCGTTGCTGCGCATCTGGTAGCGCCAGACGCCGTACGCGTCGGAGTCGAGCAGGTCGACGCCCTTGTCGTAGATGCGCAGGGTGCCCTCGGGGTCGAGGTCGTCGTAGACGAGCATCCGGCGGCTGCCGACCAGGGTGGTGCGCCGCGTCTTGGACGGGTCGAGCCAGCTGACGTGCATGTGGGCGAGCACCCCGCCCGGGTAGCCGGCGGTGACGAACATGACGTCCTCGACGTCGCGGCTCAGGTAGCGCGCGCCGCGCGCCGACACCCATTCGGGGGTGGCGCCGGTGAGGTAGTTGGCGATGGACACGTCGTGCGGCCCGATGGACCAGAACGCGTTGATGTCGCGTTGCAGGCGGCCCAGGTTGAGCCGCTGGGCGTGCAGGTACAGCAGGTCGCCGGCGTCGCCGCTGAGCAGGTATTCGCGCATGCGCCGGATGGCGGGCACGAACTCGAAGGTGTGCCCGACCATGAGCACCAGGTTCAGCTTCTCGGCGAGTTCGGTGATCTCGACCGCGTCGGTGACGCTGAGCGCGAGCGGCTTCTCGACGAGCACGTGCTTGCCGGCCTCGAGGCAGCGGCGGGCCAGCGGCGCGTGCGTGGCGGCGGGCGTGGCGATGACGACGGCGTGCACGCGCGGGTCGTCGAGCGCCTCGTCGAGGCGGTCGGTCACGCGGACGTACGGGTGTAACCGGGCCGCCTCGACGCGCCGCTGCTCGGCGGCGTCGACCACGTACCGGAAGGATTGACCGAGCAGCGTGGTGAGGTTGCGCGCGTGATTGGGCCCCCAGTAGCCGAAGCCCAGCTGCGCGACGCCGACGGTCATGTCCGCCTCCAAGATCAACTATGGGAGGATTCCATGTATAACCGAGCAATAGTTCGGTAAGGACACGCGCAGCATTTGTCCCAGTTCAGTGTCGGTCCACATAAATCACTCATCTGACCGAATGACCGCGTCCAGGACACGAGTTAGGTAACAGCTCGAAACCACGTACTCATGTGTAATGTCGCTTAATTCGTGAGCGAAGGGTGAACCCGGCCATGGCGCGTCCGACAACGGAGGGACCGGTCCCGCGTGGCCGGATCGTGATGATCGTCGACACGCCGGTGCACGGCGACTCCCGCGTACAGAAGGCCGCGTACTCCGCCGCCGAGGCGGGCTGGGACGTCGTCCTCCTCGGCCGCTCCCCCGACCGCGACCGGCACGAGTTCGCCCTCGGCGGGGCCCGGGTGGAGCTGCTGCCCGTCGCCAACACGCTGGCGCACCAACCGCGGGCCCACCGGCGGTCCCTGCTGCGGCAGCCGCTCGCCTACCCGCCCACCGGCATCGCCAAGCTGCGCCGCCAACAGATGCTCGCCTGGCGCGCCGACCTGGGCCAACGACGCGCGCAACTCACCGTCGCCCGGGCCGGCGGCCCGCTACGCCATGCCCGCGCGCGCCGGTGGGCGTTGGACGCCGAACTGCTCGTCGCGCGCGCCGTGCACCGCTGGGTCACCCTGCGCGGCCGGCACACCAAGCGGCTCGCCCAGCGCCACAACACCGCCGACACGCTCGCCGACCGCCTCGGCGCGCGCTTCTGGCCGGCCGTACTCGGGACGCGGTCCTGGCGACGGATCGAGCCGCAGCTGTGGGAGTACGAACTCGCCTTCGGCGAACGCCTGGATGAGTTGGCGGCCGACATCATCCACGCCAACGACTTCCGCATGCTGGGCGTCGGTGCCCGCGCGGCGTTGCGGGCCCGCGCGGCCGGTCGCCCGGTCAAGCTCGTGTGGGACGCGCACGAGTACCTGCCCGGCATGCGGCCGTGGCACAACCGGCGGCACTGGCTGGCCGCCAACTGCGCGCACGAGCGCGAGTACGCGCCGTACGCCGACGCCGTCGTCACCGTCTCGGAGGAGATCGCCGCGCTGCTGCGCCAGCGCCACGGCCTGCCGGCCCTGCCGACGGTGGTCCGCAACGCACCCGAGCTGCGGCCGCTGGAGCCGGCCGGCGAGGCACCCGGCGACGTGCGTGTGGCGTGCGGCCTCGACCCCGGCACGCCGCTGCTGGTGTACAGCGGGGTCGCGGCCGAGCAGCGCGGGCTCGACCTGATGGTGAAGGCGCTGCCCCGACTGCCCGGCGTGCACGTCGCCCTCGTGGTCACCCGGCCGGACCATCCCCTCGTGCGTGGGCTACGGGACCGGGCCGAGCAGGTGGGCGCCGGCGAGCGCCTGCACGTGCTGCCGATCGTGCCGCACTGGCACGTCGTGCGGTTCCTGGCCACGGCCGACATCGGGGTGAGCCCCATCCACCGCTGGCCCAACTACGACATGGCGCTGTCCACGAAGTTCTACGAGTACTCCCAGGCGCGGCTGCCGATCGTGTCCAGCGACGTGCGCACCGCCGCCGAGACGATCCGCGCGACCGGGCAGGGCGAGGTCTTCACCGCCGGCGACCTCGATGGCTACGTCCGCGCGGTCCGCGCGATCCTGGCCGACCCGGCCCGCTACCGCGCCGCCTACGAGCGGCCGGGCCTGCTCGACGGCTGGACGTGGCAGGCCCAGGCGCAGGTGCTGGACGAGGTCTACGCGCGGTTGCTGCCCGCCGCGACCCGGGTCGGCTCGCCCCGCGCGCGGAGCGCTACCGCGACGCCGGTGAACTAGCTTCCGGTCCGACCGGCCCGGCGGCGCGCCGGCTGTCCGGGACCCCCGTCGACCCGGCGCGGCCCCCGGCCC
>JAEZGP010000414.1 GCA_023437285.1 Actinomycetes bacterium
GTCGACGCCCGCGGCCCGCAGGGTGGCCGCCCCGCCGGCGGCGGTGGGGTTGGGGTCGGGCACGGCGACCACGACCCGGGCGACACCGGCCGCGATGAGGGCCTGGGTGCAGGGGCCGGTGCGGCCGGTGTGGTTACAGGGCTCCAGCGTGACGACCGCGGTGCCGCCCTTGGCCCGTACGCCCGCCTCGGCGAGCGCGCGGATCTCGGCGTGCGGACCGCCGGCGTACGCGTGAAATCCCTCGCCGACGCTCTGGCCGGCCGCGTCGAGGATGACGCAGCCGACGATCGGGTTGGGGCTGGTGGCGCCGATGCTTCGGGAGGCGAGCGCGATCGCCCATCGCATCGCCCGGTCTTCGGCGTCGCTGGCCATCTCCACGCCCTTCTGCGCACAACGCGCGTTCGCGGCGCGCGGGCAGGGCGGAGGGCATCGGGCGGGAGGTCACGGGTGCGGGGCGCCGGGGCGGCGCACGGCACCCCGCCTGGCCGGGCACCGATGCCACGGCAGGCGTTTCGTCCCGCGCGCTGTCTCCCATCCGGACTGTCAGGCCGGGCGTGGCTCACCACGTCGGCCAACCGTCGGCTCCGGGTTCACACCGGATCCACCGGTGGCTGGCTGCCACCGGGTCGCGGGCTTACCAGGGCCGCTCGCCCCGGATCACCGCCGGTTCGGAATTTCACCGAGTCCCGCCAGCGCGCTGGTGGGTATCCCCTGAGTCTGCCACGAGTAAGGGCCGGTCCGATAGCTGCGCGATACACCTCACACCCGGCGTGGCGGCCCCATGGGGCGCGCAACCGCTCAGACGGGCCCGAACCGGCGCGGCGAGCCCGTACCGGGCTCCTGCTTGGTCTTGCGCCGGTCGTACGCGACGAACGAGCCCGGCTGGTTCTTGGCGACCGTCTTCATCTCGTTGGCCACGGCGATCACCTCGCGCGGGTCGGTGTAGTCGCGCTGCGCCGACAGGGCCACCCCGATGGAGACCGTGACCAGGCCGACGTCGTGCAGCTCGTTGTTCTGCCGGCTCTTGACCCGTAGGTACCCTCTTGCCCGGTCCTCGGCGTCGTAGAGCGTGTCGGCCTCGTCCTCGAACTCGCGCACGGCCTGCGCGGTCAGCGGGCGTACCTGCTCGGGGGCGCACACGACGACGAAGTCGTCGCCGCCGATGTGGCCCAGGAACACGGGCGGCAGGCCGGCGTCGAGCACGGCCCGGTGCAGCTTGCGGGCCAGGGTGGCGATGAACTCGTCGCCGCGACCGAAGCCGTACACGTCGTTGACGGCCTTGAAGCCGTCGATGTCGACGTGGCAGACGGCGAAGTCGGCACCGGCGCGCAGCCGGTCGCTGATCTCCTGTTGGATGCGGGCGTTGCCGGGCAGGCCGGTCAGCGGCGACACCTCGCGGAACTCGCGGTTGCGCCGCAGCGTGGTCTGCACGCGCGCGACGAGTTCCAACGTGTCGAACGGCTTGACGATGTAGTCGTCGGCGCCGGCGGTCAGGCCCACCACCTTGTCGGCCGTGAGACCCTTGGCCGTCAACATGATCACCGGAATGGCGGAGGTCATCGCGTCGGCGCGCAGCCGCCTGGTGACCTCGACACCGTCCAGGCGCGGCATGGCGACGTCGAGCAGGACCAGGTCGGGCCGGCGCTCGGCGACCTCCTCCAGCGCGGCGATCCCATCGTGGGCGACCACGACGTCGAAGCCCTCCATGCGCAGGTTCATCGCGACGAACCGGGCGATGTCGACATCGTCGTCGACGACGAGGATCCGCTGTCTCGGGGGCGGCTGGGCGGTCACCGCAGGTCCGTAACCGGTGCGCTTTCTCGCGTGTCACGGGCCAGGCGGCGCAGGCGGCGGACCGCTTGCGCCGGGTCGTCGGCGCCGAAGACCGCCGTGCCGGCCACGAACGCGTCGGCGCCGGCCTCGGCCGCCGCCGCGATCGTGTCGTCGGCGATGCCGCCGTCGACCTCGATGCGCAGGCTCAAGTGCCCCGCACCGGCGTGGCGGCGGGCGACGCGGACCTTGTCCAGCAGCTGCGGCAGGAACTCCTGGCCGCCGAAGCCCGCCTTGATCGTCATGATCAGCAGGGTGTCGAAGTGCTCCAGCAGCGGCAGGTAGGGCTCCACCGGGGTGTCCCGGTCGATCGCCAGGCCCGCCAGCGACCCGGCCGCCCGCAGGTCCTTGGCCAGGGCGACCGGGTCGTCGCACGCCTCGGCGTGGAAGCTGACGTTGTGCGCGCCGGCCTCGGCGTAGTCGACCGCCCAGCGGCGCGGATCGGCGATCATCAGGTGGCAGTCCAGCGGCAGGCTCGTCGCCGGCCGCAGGCTGCGCACCACCGGCAGGCCGATGGTCAGATTCGGCACGAAGTGATAGTCCATCACGTCGACGTGCAGCCAATCGGCCTCGTCCTGCACGATGCGGGCCTGCTCGCCGAGGCGGGAGAAGTCGGCCGCGAGGAGACTGGGCGCCAGGATGATGTCGTTCGGCGCGACGCTGTGCGATGGATCGGTCACCGCGTCAGTTTAGTCATGCCGACACCCGTTCAGTCACTCCACCGTCAGGCCGACCCTCACATTGACCTGCCTTTATGTCAAGCGATCACGACGGTTGGATCATCGGAGCCGGGGGTGCCGGGAAGCAGGCCGGCCAGCAGCAGCTCCCCCTGATCCCACGGGCCGTGGCCACTGTCCACATTGATGTGGCCGGCGTCGCCGGCGTCGATGAACACGGCCCGCCACGCACCGGCGAACGCCCGCGCCCGTTCGATGCTCACGTACGGGTCGGTGATGCTGCCCACCACGAACGCCTCGAACGGCAGCGGCGCCAGCGGTACGGGAGCGAACGACTCGAACGGGTAGTCCGGCAGGTTCTCCACGTCGGCGGGGGCGACGAGCAGGGCCGCGCGCACCGGCCCGACGTGCGCGGCGGCCCACCGGACCACGGCGATCGCCCCGAGGCTGTGCGCGACAAGGACGACCTCCTCCTCGCTGGCGTTGATCGCCTCGTCGATGCGGCCGACCCAGGCGTCGCAGGTCGGGTGCTCCCAGTCGTCCTGCTCGACCCTGATGTAGTCGGGATTCTGCTGTTCCCACAGGGTCTGCCAATGGCCGGGACCTGAATTCTGATAGCCGGGAACCACCAGCACGCGCGTCATGCCGCACAGGATATGGGGTCCACGCACCAAGCCGTACTCCCGCAACGGATCCTTTACGTGAGCCCTCGTAACCGCCGACAACATTGGGAGCGCTTCCAGTGACCCGCGCGCCGGTCACGGCCGTCCCCGGGCCGGCAACGTGTCAGATGGCGGCGATCGTTGCCGGCGCGCGCTCGGCGCGGCTGAGCGCGCGCAGCACCGCCGTCGCGCCGTGCTGGCGGACCGCCAACCGCGTCAGCACCGCGAAGACGGGCTCGAGCACCTCGTCGGGCTGCTCCGGGGTGGGCACGCCCACACTCACGGCGAGATCGTCGTTGTGCACCGCGATCTCCAGCAGCCGGGTGACGAGGAAGTCGTCGAACGTCAGCGCCCACTCGGCCCACGGCAGGCTCACCACGAGGTCATCCGGCAACGTGACGAACGTCTTCTCCAAATCGGTCACCCGCGCCGCGATGCTGTCGGCCAGCGCCGCCGGGCCGACGACGGCGTCGCTCTCCCCCGACTCGCGCACCGAGACGCTGGTCGGCGAGTCCACTGTCGCGCCAACCCAGGACGACCGTACAAAATGGTCCAGCAGGCCGATCGGCGCCTCGGTCGCGGGCCCGGCCGCCGCCAGCTCCACAACCCGGTTGACCTGCCGGCCGAGGTGACCGGCGAGGCCACTGACCCGAAACTCCGCCAACGCGCTCGGCTTGTCCCACGCCGCGGCCACCGCCGGATCGGCCAACAGATCCGCCGCCGACCGGGCGGCCCGCAGGTACGCATTCCTGATCGTCATCGGTCCCCCTCGTGATGGTTGCCCGGCCCACCCTAACGGGACGCCGGCCGCCAACCGAACGGATTAACCGGTGCGACGCAACAGCGAAAGGAACATGGCGTCGGTGCCGTGCCGGTGCGGCCACAGCTGCACCGTCGGCCCGGTGCCCAGGCCCGGCACGCCGGGCAGGTACGGGCGGGCGTCCACCAGGTCGACGGCCAACCCCGAGCGACGCACCGCCTCGGTCACCGACACGTGCGTCTCCACCACGTGCGGCGAACACGTCACGTACGCCACCACGCCGCCCGGGCGTACCGCACGCAGCGCCGCGCCGAGCAGCTCGCGTTGCAGGCGCGTCAACGGCGGCAGGTCGGTCGGCTGCCGGCGCCATCGCGACTCGGGCCGCCGCCGCAGGCTGCCCAGCCCGGAGCACGGCGCGTCGACGAGGACCCGGTCGAAGCCGCCCTCGGGCAGGTCGTCGGAGGCGCCCACCTCCCGGCCATCGGCGCACAACACCTCTACCGGCAGGCCGCGCACGGCGTTGCGGACCAGGTCGGCGCGGTGCGGCGCGATCTCCACGGCGGTCAGCCGCGCGTCGCGCTGCGCCGCGAGGCCGCCGAGCAGCGCCGCCTTGCCACCGGGGCCGGCGCACAGGTCGAGCCACCGGCCGTCGTCGCCCTCGACCGGGGCGTCGGCCAACGCCAGCGCGACCAGCTGCGAGCCCTCGTCCTGCACGTGGGCCCGGCCGTCGATGATGGCATTCAGCTCGCCGGGCGAGCCCGCCGGCAGGTACACCGCGTACGGGGAGAACGCCCCCGGCGCCCCACCCACCTCGTCGGCGAGGTCGACGGCGTCGACGCGGCCCGGCCGGGCACACAGGTGCACCTCGGGTCGCTCGTTGTCGGCGATGAGCAGCGCCTCGGTCTCGGCCAGGTCACCGCCGAGCGCCTCGCGGAATGCCCGCACGATCCACTGCGGATGGGCGTCGACGAGGGACAGGTGCGCGACCGGGTCAGCGTCCTTGTCCGGCGCGAGCTCGTCGAGCCACGCCGGCAGTTCCTTGGTGGCGATGTTGCGCAGCACGGCGTTGGCGAACCCGGCCGCACCGGGGGTGACGCGACGCACGAGGTCCACGGTGGCCGAGACCGCGGCGTGCGCCGGCACCCGCGTGTGCAGGATCTGGTACGCCCCGAGGCGCAACGCGTCGCGGGCCGGCGGGTCGATGCGGCCCACCTCCCGACCGGCCGCCGCCTCGATCACCGCGTCGAGCTGGCCCAGCTGGCGCAGCGTGCCGTAGGTCAGCTCGGTGGCGAACGCGGCGTCGCGGCCGTACAGGCGCTGCTCGCGCAGCACCTTCGGCAGCACCAGGTTGGCGTACGCGTCGTCGCGCTGCACGGCCGCGACCGCCTCGTACGCGGCCCAGCGGGCGAGGTCCTGGGCGGGACGGCGCACCGCGCGCGTCACGGCGTACCCAGGGTTTCGAAACGCTCCGCGTCACCGAGACGGGCGCCGCGGGCCCAGTCCGACGCGGACATCGCCTTCTTGCCCGCCGCGCGCACCTCGCCCAGGGCGACCGGGTGGGTGGCCGTGCCGGCCAGCACCCGGTTGCGCTCGGCGAGCAGGTCGCCCGGCTTGAGCGGCGGACCGTCCGGCACCAGCGTGACCGGGCCGAGCTTGACCCGCTCGCCGCGGAAGGTCGTCCACGCGCCGGGCGCCGGGGTGCAGGCGCGCACCCGGCGGTCCACGGCGAAGGCCGGGTCGTCCCAGCGCACCTGGGCGTCCTCGACGGTCACCTTCGGCGCGAGCGAGACGCCGTCGGCCGGCTGCGGGACCGCCCTGGCCGTGCCGGAGGCGATCGCGTCGAGCACCGCCACGAGCAGGCCGCCGCCCGCGACCGCGAGCCGGCCCAACAGGTCGCCGGACGTGTCGGTCGGGCGGACCGTCTCGGTGAGCGTGCCGAACACGGGGCCCGTGTCCAGGCCCGCCTCCAACTGGAAGACCGAGGCGCCCGTCAGCTCATCGCCGTGCAGCACCGCGTGCTGCACAGGCGCCGCGCCCCGCCACGCGGGCAACAGCGAGAAGTGCAGGTTGATCCAGCCGTGGCGGGGGATGTCGAGCGCCACCTGCGGAACCAGCGCGCCGTACGCGACGACCGGCACGCAGTCGGGGGCCAGCTCGGCCAGGCGCGCCAGGAAGTCCTCCTCGCGCGGGCGGGCCGGGGTGAGCACCTCGATGCCCCGCTCGTCGGCCCACGCGCCGACGGGCGAGCGGACGAGCCGCCGGCCCCGGCCGGCCGGGGCGTCGGGGCGGGTCACCACGGCGACGATCTCGTGGTCGGACGCGGCGATGGCGTCCAGGCTGGGCAGGGCGACCTCGGGGGTGCCCGCGAAGACAAGGCGCACGTTCAGCGTCCGAAGATCCCGCCCGCGTGCGGGCTCAGTTTGACGGTGGGCGGGGCGGCCGGGTTGTACCAGTCCGCCTGGCGGATCTGCTTCATCGCTTCCTTGCGGCGCTTGGTGTCGAGCCGGTCGAGGAACAGCACGCCGTCGAGGTGGTCGGTCTCGTGCTGGATGCAGCGCGCCATCAGGCCGGTACCCACGATCTGGACCGGGTCGCCGTACTCGTTGACGCCCTCGGCGACCACGTTCTGGCGACGGACCGTGTCGACGTAGATGCCCGGCAGCGACAGGCAACCCTCCGGGCCGTCCTGCTCCTCCTCATCGGGGAAGCTCAGCACCGGGTTGATCAGGTGACCGACCACGTCGTCCACGTCGAAGGCGAACACCCGCAGGCCCACACCCAGCTGCGGGGCGGCCAGGCCGGCACCCGCCTCCTGCAGCATCGTCTGCGTCAGGTCCCGCACCAGCGTGCGCAGCTCCTTGTCGAAGGTGGTCACCGGGTCCGCCGGGGTACGCAGCACAGGATCGCCGAACAGGCGGATCGGCTGGATGGTCAAGGGGCCCCCTCGCGGTACGGATGACGATCGCCGTCAAGTCTACGGAATGTCCCCGGCTACCAGAGTTGGGCCGGGTCCACCTGGATGCGTACCGACTCGGGCGCCTTGCGCGCCGAACGCACCCCCGCCGCCTGGTGCAGGGCGGCCGCCAGGGCCCGGCCGGCACCCCGGCTGGGCACCCGTACCAGCAGGCGCTCCGCGTCACCGGCCGGCACCGGCCCCAGCAGCTCAGCCCCCGCGGGCAGCTCCGCGAGCCCCACCAGCTCGGCCACCACCGCCGGTGGCCCGGTGAGGCTCGCCAGCCGGGCGGCCGGCGGAAAGCCCAGTTCGCGCCGCTCGGCCAGTTCCCGGGCCGCGAACGTCGCCGGGTCCCACCGCACCAGCGCCTGCACCGGCGCGAGGCCGCCGTCGGCGACGATCACCACC
>JAEZGP010000457.1 GCA_023437285.1 Actinomycetes bacterium
GCCCGCTCCAGCACCTCGACCGGGACGTCGAGGCACAGCGCGAGCCAGGCCAGCCAGAAACGGCTGGGCACGCGCTCGCCCCGCTCCCAGCGGGAGATCTCGTGTCGGGTGATGGTGGGCGTGCCGGCCGACGCGCAGAGCCGGTCGGCCAGGCGCGCCTGGCTGAGCCCGCAGCGGTGCCTGGCCTCACCCAGCAGGGTGCCCAGCGATCGGTCCGGGCCGGTGTCGTGCCGCATCGTTCCTCCGTGGCTGGCCGCGGTGAAAGGTGTGCGTGACCCCTGACCCCTCGTCCGCCGGGCGTGACCCGCCGACCCCTCGGCGCCCGCGAACGACCCCACCCTGCCACGGGCGTACGACACAACGCCGTGGGCGCGCGTTGCGCGCCGGCCCGCACATCGATGGTCAATAGATCATTTGGCCCCCCTGACCCGGAAATCGCCGGCTGCTGGCCCCTCCCGGCGGCGCGTCGGCGCGGTTGGCTGGAGCCACCGCCCAGCCCGAGGAGGAGCCTTGATCAAGGTCTCGTTCGACCCGCAGGACCCGCCCGATGAGCCACCGGCCGAGGCCGACCCGTCCTACTGGCGCGTGGCGGTGCGGCTGTTGCGGGATCACTCGCCGGAGCCGGCCCCGAGCCCGTCGGCCCCGAGCCCGTCGGATCCGAGCCTGTCGGACCCGAGCCTGTCGGATCCGAGCCCAGCGGCCGCGAGCCCGTCGGCCCCGAGACCGTCCGGGTGCCGCCAGTGCCGCCAGCCGTGGCCGTGCGCCGCCCGGCGCCTGGCCGAGCGGGGCGTCATCGGTGCCCTGCGCACCGGCCGGCGCGGCGCCGGCCCGCCCAACCGGGGCCACTGGGACGGCTGGGACGACGCGGCCGGTGAGCGGGGCTCAGGATGAGACGATGCCCGTTGCGGGCCCGCCGGCCGGTTAGAGTCTTTACGTGGCTCTTGGACTCCCTTCGACCCTGCCCGCTGGCCCCCCGTCCATCGGGGAGCTGCTGCGCACCGGCACGCCGACGTTCTCGTTCGAGTTCTTCCCGCCGCGCACCCCCGACGGCGAGCGCCACCTGTGGCAGGCGATCCGGGAGTTGGAGCCGCTGCGGCCCTCGTTCGTCTCGATCACGTACGGGGCCGGCGGGTCGACCCGCGACAACACGGTCGCGGTCACCGAGCGCATCGCGACCGAGACGACCCTGCTGCCGATGGCCCACCTCACCGCGGTCAACCACTCGGTGGGTGAGCTGCGCAACGTCATCGGACGCTACGCGGGGGCCGGCATCCACAACGTGCTCGTCGTGCGCGGCGACCCGCCCGGCAATCCGCAGGGCGACTGGGTGCCGCACCCGCGTGGCCTCACGTACGCCCACGAGCTGGTCAGCCTCGTGCGCGAGTCCGGCGAGTTCTGCGTCGGCGTGGCGGCCTTCCCCGAGAAGCACCCCCGCTCGCCCGACTTCGAGTCCGAGGTGCGCCACTTCGTGGCCAAGGTCCGCAGCGGCGCGGACTTCGCGATCACCCAGTTCTTCTTCCGCTGGGAGGACTGGTGCCGGCTGCGCGACGCGGTGGTCGCCGCCGGCTGCGACGTCCCGATCATCCCCGGCATCATGCCCGTCACCAACGTCAGCCAGATCGAGCGTATGGCCATGCTCTCCGGGGCGGCCTTCCCGGCCGACCTCGCCGAGCGGCTGCGCGCCGTGGCCGACGACCCCGTCGCCGTGCGCGCGATCGGGGTGGACTTCGCCACCCGCCTGTCCGAGCGGCTCCTCGCCGAGGGCGCCCCGGGCATCCACTTCATCACCCTCAACCGGTCGACGGCTACCCGCGAGGTGTGGCAGAACCTCAGCCTGGGCGCCCGGGTGTAGCCGGGCGACGGCGGCGGGATGGGTACGCCAGAGCTGAACCTGCCCTGGGACTCCGGCGACGAGGGGGCCCCCGCCGTCCCGCTTGTCGCGGTCACCGATGGGATCGGGCGGGGCACCAGCCGGCTCGGCCGGCTGCTCGGTCGGGTCCGGGTGGCGCCCTGGACCCTGCGTACCCTGGCGATCCTCTGCAGTATCGCCGCGCTGCCGGGCGCGGCCCGCCGCGACGGCGCCCTTGTCATCGCGGCCGGGCTGGTGCTGGTGGCCGGCGTGGCGGGCACCCTCGACGGGCCGGTGGCCGCCAGTACGGGCCGGCTCACCCGGCTCGGCGTCGTCTACGACCCGGTGACCGACCGGGTGTGCGAGGTCTGCTGGCTGGCGGTGCTGTGGCTGCTGGGGGCGCCGGCCGGGGCCGTGGTGGCCGCCGGCGCGCTGACCGGCGTGTTCGAGTACATCCGGGCCCGCGCGGTACTGGTCGGGATGAGCGGTCGCGGGGTCGCGACCATCGGCGGGCGCGGTGCGCGGGTGGCCGTCGTCGTGATCGGCCTGACCGCCGCCGGGCTGGACGGGCTCACCAGTGCCGATCTCGCGGCCGGCGTGGCCACCGTCACCGTGTTCATCTGGGCCGCGCTGGCCCTCCTCGGCCTCTTCCGGCTGATCACCGCGGTCCGCGACACGCTGCGCTGACGGCCGCGGCCGGTCACGCGGGCGGCAGCGGCAGCGGCCGGCCCAGGATCGCGAACGGCCGGTCGTCGCCCGGGAAGCGCATCTGGCGCACCACGTCGACGAATCCGTGGGACCGGTAGAGCCGCCACGCGCGAGACGACTCGTCGCTCACCTCTGGCGTGGAGAGCAGGACGACCCGGCCCGGGGCGCCGTCGAGCAGGCCCCGCAGGAGCCGGGTGCCCAGCCCGTGCCCCTGCGCCTCGGGCAGGACGTGCAGTTCGACCAGTTCGTACGCGTCGGTGAGCCAGCGCCGCCGTTCGCCGCGCCGTACCGCGCCGCGCACCTGGTCGTGCCACCACTGGCCGGCGCGCGACAGGTAGCCGTACCCGAAGCCCAGCACAGCATCGTGTTCATCGAGCGCCGCCACGGCGCGAAACCCCGCCCGCCGCGCGTGCGCGGTAATGAAGCCGCGCCGCGCCGCGACCAGGTCCGGGGGATACCCCATCGCGGCCGCGTAGACGGCGAGCACCTCGTCGAGGCGCCCGACCAGCTCGTCGGCCGTCCAATGGACCGGGGCGGGAGGGCTCACACTCATGCCACCTCGGCGGGGGTGCCGGCGGTGATGCGGACCAGCTCGGCGAAGGTGGTGGGGAAGACCGCCCGGGGTACGCCGCCGGCGGCCCAGATCTCGTCGTACTGCTCCAGGGCGGTGTCGACCAGGGTGCGTACGGGCTTGGGGTGACCGAGCGGGGCGACCCCGCCAATCGGCTGGCCGGTGTGCTGGCGGACGAACTCCGGCGTGGCCCGGCGGATCTGCGTCACCCCGAGCGCGGCCGCGACCTTGGCGGTGTCGACCCGGTGGGCGCCCGAGGTGAGGACCAGCAGCGGGTCGCCGTCGGCGTCGAAGATGAGCGAGTTGGCGATCTGCCCGACGGTGACGCCGAGGGCCTCAGCGGCGGCCACGGCCGTGTGCACCGCGTCGGGCAGGATCCTGACCCGGCCGTTGGCGCCGGCTGCGTCGAGCGCGTCCTGGACCGCTGTCACATTGGGGTGCTCCTGCATGCGTCCATCTTGGGGGACGCGGCCGCGCGGCACCGCCCGGGGGCGGCGTGGCCCGCGTCAACGTGCGGGCCGCCAGGAATCGTTGCGAACTTGTCGGGGGTGAGGTTTACTCTGTACAAGTGTTCGAACACGGGTTCGATAATAGATCACGTGTTCGAGGGCGGGAGGCCGTGTTCGCGGCACGACCTCCACCTGGGCCGGGCATTCGCGGGCTCGGCTCAGGGTGGGTTCGCTGCCCGCCACCCTCGACCCCTGGGTGGCGGGCGGTGGCCCCGACCGGTGGTCCGACATTCGGTCGGACGGCTGGCCGGGTGGGGTGTGGGGAAGCTCCTCACCCGGCCGGCACCGGCACAGACAACACGCCGCGTCTTCCTCCGCGGCGACGACAGACGGGCGGGCCAGCGCGGCCCGCAGCGGAGGAGTGATGTCGTGATGGTGCCTGTCTCCATCGACTCGACGGCCCGACCGGTGAACGCGAGCCCCATGGCGGCCCGCACGCCGGCGGCCCGCACACCGACGACGCTGCCGGCGCACGTCCTGCCCCACCGCACCCCGATCGAGCTGCTCCTGCTGGCTCGCCGAGGGCTCGTGGAGGCGGCCCGCACCGAGTCGGACGGGCTGCGTTACGCCACCGCCCACCTGGCGGCCCTGCGCGCGGCGGCCGCCGTCCTGGCCGCCCGGGCCCGGCCCGGCGTCGGGCGCCGCAGCCGGGTCACCAGCGTGTGGGCCCTGCTCGTGCTCGTCGCGCCCGAGATGGGCGAGTGGGCCGCGTTCTTCGCCGCCGGGGCCAACAAGCGCGCGGCAGCCGAGGCGGGCATCGCCCGCGCGGTCTCCACCCGCGAGGCCGACGACCTGCTGCGGTCCGCCGGTCAGTTCGTCGACCTCGTCGCCGACGAGCTCGGGCTCGCCTACCAGCCGGCCATCGAGGGCCTGGCCTCCTGATCTCCCACCGCCCCTAGCG
>JAEZGP010000587.1 GCA_023437285.1 Actinomycetes bacterium
GGGCCGGGCTGGGCCGGACGGCGGGCCGGGCTGGGCAGGGCAGGAAGGCGGGCCGGGCGGGCCGGGCTGGGCCCGGACGGGCACAGACGGTGGCCGCGACGTCCTCGGGAGCCGCCCTATGTGCACATATGGCGACCGCACCGCCGCCCGGCCTCGCCATATGCACGCATAGGGCGAGGCAACGCCGTCCAGATGCACGCATAGGGCGAGGCAACGCCGTCCAGCGCGCCTTATGTGCACATACGGCGGCCGTAGCGCCGCCCGAACCCGCCCTATGTGCACATAAGGTGGCGGCAACGCCGCCCGGAACGCCTTAAGTGCACAAAAGGTGACGGCACGCCGTTCGGAACGCCTTATGTTCACATACGGTGGCCGCCGCGCCACCTAGACCCGCCCTATGTGCACATATAGTGGCGCAAGCGCCGTTCGGTCGCCTTATGTGTACATAGGGCGGCCGCCGCGCCGCTCGGACCCGCCCTATGCGCACATATGGCGGCGGCAACGCCCTTCGGAGCGCCTTATGTGCACATAGGGCGGCCACCACGCCGCCGGGACCCGCCCTATGTGCACATATGGTGGCGGCAAACGCTGCTCGGGACGCCTTATATGCGCAAAAGGTGACCATCAATCCGTCAGCGGCGACGCGCAACGAAGATCGGCGCGCCGAGCGTCAGCGCGGAAGACGAGCAGGCCGCCGAAAGGACGAGCAGGGTCGCCGGCCGGGTGGACGGGCTGGTGACCGGGGCGGGTCCGCCGGCCGGGTGGACGGGCTGGTGACCTGGGCGGGTCGCCGGCCGGGTGGACGGGCTGGTGGCCTGGGCGGGTCAGTGGCTGGGTGGGGGGCCGTACTCGCTGATGTTGGTGGCGTACTGCTGCTGGTGGGGCATGCGGCCGGCCGCGACCAGGGCCTCGTACTGGCGCTTGGCGGCGTCGGTGACCGGGGCGACCCAGACGGCCGTGCCGTACGCGCAGATCTCGGTCCAGCGGCCGGCGATCTCGCCGTTGTCGAAGCGCATGGCCGTGATGGCGTTGGCGCCGCGCTGCTGGGCCTGGTAGATCATGCGGCCCATGGCCTCGTTGCGGCTCTGCAGGAGCAGGGTGGTCATTTCGGGGATCTCGCCGCCGCCGATGGAGCGGAAGCTCGCGGTGAACCCGGCGCCGACGTTGCGGGACCGGACCGTGACGCCGAATACCTCGCCGTAGACGGCCAGCACCTCGTAACCCGGAATGTCGTTGGAGGTCACCACCAGCACGCGACTCAACATACGCCAAAACCCGCGCCAGCAATGGGCATGCGGCGTGTCCTATCGGGACGGGGTTACCCTGCGGGGCATGGTCGCCGCCCTGGAGCTGTATTTCGACTCGGTCGCCGAGCAGCGCGTCAAGACGCTGTGGCGGGCGTTGACCGCCGCCGGCGTCAACAACCAGGGCGAGCATTCGCACGGCAGGCACCGCCCGCACGTGTCGCTCGTGGCCGCCGACGAGCTGGACCCGGTCGCGATCACGAACGCCCTCGACGGGTTGGTCGTCCCGCCGCCGATCACGCTGACCTTCGGCCACGTGGGGCAGTTCCCCGGCGGGGTCCTGTGGCTCGGTCCGGCGCCCTCACCGGACCTGTTGAGACTGCACGCCGAGGTTGTCGAGCGGTTGGACGCGGCGAGCGTGGAGTTCTGGCCGCTGTACCGGCCGGGCGTGTGGGTGCCGCACTGCACGCTGTCGATGACCGCCCGGGGCGAGGCGATAGCAACCGGGGCGCGGGTGGCGTTCGACGTGATCCCGCTGACGGCGACCCTGTCCAGCGCCGCCGTCGCGGATCACAACCGGGACATCTACGTGCCGGTCACTCGAACTCGTGCTGCATGAGCTGGCGCGCGGCCTCCGCGATGGAGCCCGACAGGGACGGGTAGATCGTGATGGTGTGGGCCAACTGGTCGACCGTGAGGTGGTTCTCGATCGCCATGGAGATCGGCAGGATCAGCTCGCTCGCCTTCGGGGCCACGACCACGCCGCCGATGATCAGGCCGGAGGCCGGGCGGCAGAACAGCTTGATGAAGCCGTCGGTGACGTTGGCCATCTTGGCGCGGGCATTGCCGTCCAGGGACAGCATGACCGTACGGGCGGGGACCTTGCCGGAGTCGACCTCCTTCTGGGAAACGCCGACGTTGGCCAGTTCGGGGTCGGTGAAGACGTTAGCGGCGACGGTCTTGAGCTTGAGCGGGGTGACCGCCTCGCCGAGGGCGTGCCACATGGCCACCCGGCCCTGCATGGCGGCGACGCTGGCCAGGGGCAGCACG
This sequence comes from Actinomycetes bacterium, assembly GCA_023437285.1. Taxonomy (GTDB): domain Bacteria; phylum Actinomycetota; class Actinomycetes; order Mycobacteriales; family Micromonosporaceae; genus Luedemannella. The sequence goes on from JAEZGP010000587.1 coordinate 2,295, forward strand.
CCGGTACAGTCGCCGGCCGCGTAGACGCCGGGCACGTTCGTCCGGGAGACGCGATCGACCTGCACGTACCCCCCGGGCGCCACGGTCACCCCGTACCCCTGGAGGTTGAGCGAACCGGTGTTGGGCACCGAGCCGACCGCCATGAGGGCGTGCGACGCCTCGACGGTGCGGCCGTCGGCGAGGGTGACCAGTACGCCGTCGGCGGTACGGGTGACCGACTCGGCGCGGGCGTTGCCGAGGATCGTCATGCCCCTGGCCCGGAAGACATTCTCGATCGCCATGGCGGCGTCGGCGTCCTCGTGCGGCATGACCCGGTCGCGGCTGGAGACGAGGGTGACGTCGACGCCGCAGGCGAGGTAGGCGCTGGCGAACTCGGCGCCGGTCACGCCGGAACCGACGATGACCAGCTTCGACGGCAGTTCGGGCAGGTCGTAGACCTGGCGCCAGGTGAGGATGCGCTCGCCGTCGGGGCGGGCGTCGGGCAGGACGCGCGGGGTGGCGCCGGTGGCGATCAGGACCACGTCGGCGTCGACGCTGTAGTCGTCGCCGCCGGCCGGCGTGATGATCACCGGGTGCCGGTGGCCGAGGGCGTCCTCGCCGAGCCGGGCGGTGCCGGCGACGAGTTCGACGCCGGCCTTGGCGAGCTTGGTGGCGATGTCGTGCGACTGGGCCAGGGCGAGTTTCTTGACCCGCGCGTGGACGGCCTGGGCGTCCACCCAGACTTCCTCCGGGTTGTCGTTGATGACGCCCAGGTCGCCGCCCTCGCGGAAGGCGGTGACGACGTCGGAGGAGGCGATGAAGGTCTTGGAGGGTACGCAGTCGGACAGGACGCAGGCGCCGCCCGCCCCGTCCGCCTCGACGACGGTCACCTCGGCGTCGAGCTGGGCGGCGACGAGGGCCGCCTCGTAGCCCGCCGGGCCCCCACCGATGATCACAATCCGGCTCATGGTCGCGTCTCCGAACGTCTCCGACAAGGTCTGCGACTAACCCTAGGCGCCCCGGGTCACGCTTCGGCACGGCGTCCGTGGAGATGACTACGGTCCGTCGCATTCTCCCGTACGCCCGGAGGGACTATCGTCATCGCCGTGCGCTTGTACGCCGCATACGGCTCAAACCTCGACCCCGGACGAATGCGGGCATACTGCCCCCACTCGCCGATCATCGGTACCGGCTGGCTCCAGGGCTGGCGCCTCACCTTCGGCGGTGATGACCTGCTCGGACACGAGGGGTCGGTCTCCACCGTCGTGGAGGACCCCATGGGGCGCGTGTTCGTGGCCCTCTACGACATCCATCCCACCGACGAGGAGCAGCTCGACGAGCTGGAGGGCTTCACCTCCGATACGTACCGCAAGCTGCACGTACGGGTGGCGACCCTGGACGGGGAGGTGACCGCGTGGGTGTACGTGCTGGACAGCTACGAGGGCGGCCTGCCCACCTCCTGGTACCTATCGGAGATCGCCAACGCGGCCGAGAAGGCCGGCGCCCCGGACGACTACGTCGCGGACCTGCGCGGCCGCCCCACCCGGGACTAACGCCGGCCTCAGCGCGCCACCGCTGAGGCGATCTTGAGAAAGGTCACCAGCTCGGCGCGCTCGGCCGCGCTCAGGTCGCGCAGGGACTGGGCCACGATGCGGTCGGCGACTCCGTCGGCGTGCACGAACCGGCGCAGCAGCGGCATCCGGGGCGGGTACGGGGGCTCCCAGCCGTACGCGGTGGCGCCGGCCTCCCCCTCCGGCCCGGCGATGAGCGCCTCCACCGGCCGCAGTCCCGCCGAGCGGACGGCCAGCAGCTGCGCGCCGACCCGGTGCTCGCGCAGCAGGTGCAACAGGACCGCCAGCCGTCCCCCGGGGCTGTCGTCCGGCACCGGCATGGCCCGCCAGGCGGCGAACAGCGGCATGGCGCCCGGGTCGGCGGCACGCACGACCCGCTCGGCCAGCACCGCGAGGCGTTCCAGGCCGGCGACGCCGTGCAGCGCCGTCGCGCCCCAACGGCACCACTCCTCCAGGCACAGCTCGGCCACCGCCAGCGGGCCGATGACCAGGGTGGGCTCCCAGCCGCGGCGGACCGCCTCGGGGGCGATGAAGCCCAGGGCCGCCGCCACGGCGTCCGGGCGTACGTCGTGCCCGAGCACGCCCGCGCGTCCCGCCACGTACAGCGACCAGGGCGACAGGCCCAGCGTGCGGGCCCGCTCGCGGGTCGTCGGTTGCAGGGCGAAGGTGGCGCCGAGGGCGAGCACGGCGCGTTTCGTCGCCGCGGCGCACAGCTCGGGGGTCACCCGCCGATTCTGCCCTGCCGCCCGCGCGGCCGCCCGCCCGGTCCCAGTCCATGGTGGACGCCGGGTGGTGGGTGCCGGGTCAGTCCAGCGTGGACACCTTCAGGCTCGCGCCGACATCGAGGCGCGTGTACTCGCACTCGGACAGCTTGCTCATGTTGGCGTCGGTGACGAGGTAACCCGCGTCGCTGAGCAGGCAGTCGTGCAGCGCCACGGCCCGGCGGGGCCGGATCGCACGGACGAAGTCGACCGACTCGGACAGCTTCAACCACGGCCCGGACACCGGTACGAACACGGTGTCCACCCCGGTGATCTCGCCGGGCAGGTCGAACGAGTCGCCCGGGTGGTAGAGCGCGTCCGCGATCAGGAAGCCGAGGTTCGGCACGCGCGGGATGTCGGCGTGGATCTCGGCGTGCAGGCCACCGAACGCCCGTACCGGCACGCCGGCGGCCGTGAACTGCTCGCCGGAGGCCACCGCGGTGGTCACGGACGCCAGGTCGCCGAGCTTGCCCACCACGTCGGCGTGCGTAAAGATCTGCGCCGACGGGCGGCGCGCCAGGGCATCGGTCAGCTTGTCGATGTCCAGGTGGTCGAAGTGCTCGTGGGTGAGGAGCACGGCGTCGACCCCGTCGAGCGCCGACGGCTCGCTGAACGCGCCGGGGTCGATCACGACCACCGTGTCACCGGACTCGATCCTGATGCACGAGTGTGAATATTTGACGAAGTGCACGCCGCCTCCTCGCAACTGTGATCACTCCCTAATCTAGGCCGTCGCCGAACCGTGACGTCGGAATCCCACGCTGACGGAACCGGCCGGAGTCGCGGCGCATCCAATCGCCGCTCCGACCATTACTCGCACGGGAGGACATCCGATGACCAAACACCGCGCCCTCGGCCTCATAACGCTCGCCGTCGCCCTCGCCCTCGGCGCCGGCGCCTGCTCCGCCGGGGATGACGCCGCCCCCTCGGCCGCCGCACCGATGCACGGCGGCGCCGCCAACCCCCAGGCCGAGGACAAGGCCGGCGGGATGGCCGACGAGGCGGCCCCGCAGGAC
>JAEZGP010000643.1 GCA_023437285.1 Actinomycetes bacterium
AACCCGCGCCCGCCGGCCCCCCCCCCCGCCCCTCAGTTCCGTCCGGTCCGGTTAGAAGGCTTCCTCGGGCAGGTCCATCACGTCGAGGGTCGTGCGCTCGACGATGACCTTGTCGCTGCTCAGGCGCGGCAGGACCTCGCGGGCGAAGAACCGCGCCGAGGCGACCTTGCCCTCGTAGAAGTTCTTGTCCGCCGCCGACAGCCCGTCGCGGCCCAGCGCCGTCAGGGCGACCTCGGCCTGCCGCTGCAGGAGCCAGCCCACGATGAGGTCGCCGAGCGCGAGCAGCACCCGCCGCGACGACAGCCCCACCCGGTACAGCTCGCGGGTCTCGCCCGCCTGCACCGCGCCGAGCCAGCCCAGCACGACGCCCAGCATGCCCTGCACGTCCTCCAGCGCCGTGGCCAGCGCCTGGCGCTCCTCCTTGAGCTGACCGTTGCCCGACTCGGCCTCCAGGAAGGCCTGGATCTCGCCGGCCACCGTCATGAGCGCCTTGCCGTTGTTCTTCACGATCTTCCGGAAGATCAGGTCGAGGCTCTGGATCGCCGTCGTACCCTCGTACAGCGTGTCGATCTTCGCGTCGCGGATGTACTGCTCCAGCGGGTAGTCCTGCAGGAAGCCCGAACCGCCGAACGTCTGCAGCGACTCGTGACCCAGCAGCTCGTACGCCCGCTCGGAGCCCACGCCCTTCACCAGCGGCAGCAGCAGGTCGTTGACCTTCTCGGCGTACGTGGCGGCCTTCTCGTCCCCGGCGTCCTCCGCGATGCGCACCTTGTCCTGCCAGGACGAGGTGTAGCAGACCAGCGCGCGCAGGCCCTCCGCGTACGACTTCTGCAACGCCAGCGAGCGGCGTACGTCCGGGTGGTGCGTGATCGTCACCCGGGGCGCGGCCTTGTTCGCGTTCTCGATCAGGTCGGCGCCCTGCACGCGCGACTTCGCGTACTCCAGGGCGTTGAGGTAGCCCGTCGACAGGGTCGCGATCGCCTTCGTGCCCACCATCATCCGGGCGTACTCGATGATGAGGAACATCTGGCGGATGCCGTCGTGCACGTCGCCCATCAGCCAGCCCTTGGCCGGTACGCCGTGCTGGCCGAAGGTCAGCTCGCACGTGTTGGACACCTTGATGCCCATCTTGTGCTCGACGTTCGTCGCGTACACGCCGTTGCGCTCGCCCAGTTCGCCCGTCTCGGGGTCGAAGTGGAACTTGGGCACGATGAACAGGCTCAGGCCCTTGGTACCCGGGCCGCCCGCGCCCTCGGTGTTGACCGGACGGGCCAGGACGTAGTGGATGATGTTGTCCGTCAGGTCGTGCTCGCCCGAGGTGATGAAGCGCTTGACGCCCTCGATGTGCCACGAGCCGTCGGGCTGGGGGATCGCCTTCGTGCGACCCGCGCCGACGTCCGAGCCGGCGTCCGGCTCGGTCAGCACCATCGTGGAGCCCCACTCCTTGTCCACGAAGATCTGAGCCCACTTCTTCTGCTCGGGCGTACCTTCGCGGTGCAGGGTGTGCGCGAAGGACGGGCCGCTCGCGTACATCCAGATGGGGGCGTTGGCGCCGAGGATCATCTCGGCCAGCGACCACCACAGCATCCGGGGCGCGTTCGTGCCGCCCAGCACGGCGGGCAGGTCCAGGCGCCAGTACCCGCTGTCCATGAACGACTTGTAGGAGTCCTTGAACGCCTGCGGCAGCGGCGCGGTGTGCGTGTCCGGGTCGAACACCGGCGGGTTGCGGTCGGAGCTGGCGTAGCTCGGCGCGAGGACCTCCGACGCGATGCGCTCCATCTCCTCGAGGATGCTGCGCGCCGTGTCCGTATCAAGGTCGGCGTACGGGCCGGTGCCGAGCACCTTGTCTGCCCCGAAGACCTCGAAGAGGTTGAACTCCAGGTCACGCCGGTTGCTCTTGTAGTGACTCATGCCCGGTGGTCCCCCACTCCATCAAGTTACTAACCAGTAACCATCTTACTTACCCCTCGGTAACCCCTACCTGTGATCCGCGCCACAGGGCGGGCGACAGAGCGGACGCCGAGGCACTAACGGAGCCGGTTAACGCCGCGGCTCGTGGACGGTGACGTCAGTCTAAAGAGGACGAAACGGGACATGAATCGCGTTCGTTGCCATTGCATGACCGTCGGTACGAAGCTGAAGTCCCTGTTTCAGGCGCTGTTCGCGCCGCACTACCCGCGCAACTACGTCGGGCGTCACCGGGTCCGGTACGCGATCCCGTTGCCGGTCAGCCTGGCCTCGTCGCGCCGGGGCTGACGGCCGGCGCCGAGTCGGCGCGGCGGATCGCGGGCGGCGGCGGGGCACCGCCGATCTCCCAGCTCGGCACCGCCGGCTCGGCGGGCGGCTTGGCGCCCGTGTACTCCAGCAGGAGCAGGGCGATGTCGTCGTCGAGGCGGCCGCGAACCCACTCGACCAGGGCGCTCTCCAGCGACGCCAGGCCGTGCTCCACCGTCCCGTGCCCGAGCAGCGCCCAGGCCCGCTCGGTGGTGGGGAAGAACTCCCCGGCCCGCCGCGCCTCGGCGAGACCGTCGGTATAGAGCAGCAGCCGGTCGCCCGGTTCGAGGCGTTCGGTGCGCACCTGGGGGACCGGGCCGAAGCCTAGCGGCGGGGCCGGCGCGGGCGGGTCGAGCGGAATGACCTGGCCACGGCGGAGCAGTAGGGGCGCCGGATGACCGCAGTTGTATACCGACAGGGTGCCGCCGCGCTCCTCGATCAGGGCCGCGGTGACGAAGTCCTCCTCGCCCACGGAGCGGACCACGGCGTGGTCGAGGTCGGCGATGATGGCGCGCAGTTCGGCCCGCTCGAAGGCGGCATGCCGGAACGAGCCCAGCACGTTGATCGCCAGCCGGATGGCGTCGATGCCCTTGCCACGCACGTCCCCGATGATCATGCGTACGCCGTACCGGGTGGCGACGGCCTCGTACAGGTCGCCGCCGATGTCGGCGGCTGCGCTCGCCGAGACGTACCGGCCGGCCACGGCGAGCTGGCCGATCTGCGGGCCCACCGGCCGCAGCACCGCCTCCTGGGCGATGGTGACCAGGCGCGACAGTTCGGCGTAGCGCTCCTCCTGGCGCTGGCGGACCGTACTCACGACGACGGCCACGAGCGTGGCCAGCACCATGGCGGCCACCCTGATCACCCCGTACAGGTCGAAGCGGTCCGGGTCGACGAGGCTGAACACCAGGGTCAGCGCGGTGCACACCGCGCCGATCGTGACGACGTAGCGCCAGCGGACGAACGAGGCGGCGAGGAACGGGGCGGCCGACAGCCACCCGGCGTAGTGCAACCGCGGCCCATCGAAGATCTCGAAGGCGGACACGAACAGCATCAGAACGCCGGCTGCGGCGAGGCCGGCGCGCGCCTCGGGGTTCAGCGGTTGTCTGGCCACGACATGTCTCTCGTCCATCGGGCGACGCTTGCGTCTTCCAGCATGCCGGACCGTGGTCGCTTTCCTGACAGACCGGGGGTTAAGTCGACCGCGCGTCGGCCGCTTCGACCCGTTCGGCCGGACTCCTTAGTGTGGATCACCCGCAGCCGAGTAAGACCCCCGGCGGGGGGTCCTCGGGTCAGCCGGCGAGCACCTCGAACCGCACGCGGACGGTCTCCCGCGCGCCATCGGCGATCTTCGCGAAGGCGTCCCGGGACAGGTCGAGGCAACGCCCGTCCGTGTCCGGGCCGCGGTCGCCGATCCGGACCACGACGGAGGCCCCCGTCGACAGGTTCGTGACCCGTACCCGCGTGTCGAGCGGCAGCGTGCGGTGCGCCGCCGTCAGGTCGCCCGCGCCGTCGTAGGCCGCCACGTCGCAGGTGCCCCGGACGACGACCTTGCCGTCGCTGGCCGGCGCGTCGCGGTCGGTGCCGCGGCCGGCCCGGTCCGCGTCGCGGCCCGCGTCGAGATCCGGAAGATCATTCAGGGAGTACGTGCTGACAGCGGCGGGCGTGGCCGTCGGCGAGGCGGTGAGGTTCAGGGCGGCGCCGGCCCCGCCGACGAGGATGCCGGCGATCGTCAGCGTCGCCGCGATGCGGCCGAGCCTCCTCGACCGGTTGCGGCGCAGGCGCGGCTTGATCCGGCCGCCGTGACGGGCGGCGTATCGGTCGCTCACGTGACCATCCTTATCCGGGGGTGGCAGGGCCGACGACGAACATAACGAACCCGTCACAGTGGACGTCAAGTCGAGCGGTCGTTGCGTGGCGAATCGTGGTGTTTGTCGTCTCGGACGGGTGAAACTCAGCCGATCCGGCGCACCCGCCGGTCGCCGTCACCCGCGCCGCCGAGCGCGGCCGCGAGGTCGCCGCGAGCACGGGCCACCCGGGACCGGATCGTGCCGACCGGGCAGTCGCACACCTCCGCGGCCTCCTCGTAGCTCATGCCGAGCAGCTGCGTGGCCACGAACGCGTCGCGCCGCTCGGCCGGCAACGCGCGGACCAGGTCGGCGAGGAGCACCTCCTCCTCGAAACCGCCCAGTTGACCGCCGCGCGTCGCCTCGGCGGTCGACTGCCAGTCGGCCAGGCTGGCCACCCGGGGCCGGCGCGTCACCGTACGGACATGGTCCACCGCGGTCCGGCGGGCGATCGCGAGCAGCCACGTCCGCGCGCTGGACAGGCCCGCGAAGCCGGGCAGCGCGCGCATCGCGCGCAGGTACGTCTCCTGCGCCAGGTCCTCGGCGACCCCGGGCCCCGCCAGGTAGGTCAGGAAGCGCAGCAGGTCCGACTGGGTCGCGGTGACCAGGGCGCCCGCAGCCGCGCGGTCGCCCCGACCGGCCGCCAACGCCAGCTGAGTGATCTCAGCATCATCGATGCGCTTTCCTGGCATGCCGGTCAGGGTAGTGCATCGTCGACCGGGCCCCGACAACACCACGCAGGGACAGTCGCCCTGGTGGGAACCAGGACGGCCGCGCGGGCGACTATGGAGTACATGGGGTGCGAGGAAATTCGTGAGGCACTGTCCGCCCGGCTCGACGGCGAGGCCGAGCCCGGTGACGCGGCGATCACCGACGCGCACCTCGCCGGCTGCCCGCAGTGCGCCGCCTGGTACGACGGGGCGGCGACCGTCACCCGCCTGGCCCGTCTGCGCATCGCCCGACCGGAGCCCGTACTCAGCGAGGCCGCCCTGGCCTCGATCCTCGACGCCGTCCCGCCCGCGTCGCGGCAGACCCGCCTCGGCGCGTGGGCGTCGGCCCTGACCGGGGG